>DATGCC010000151.1:0-6781 GCA_035312345.1 Rhodothermales bacterium | reverse complement strand
CTCATCACCTGGAACGATGTCGAGCGGACGCCCTCACTGGCCGAAGATTATCTGCCGATTCCCACGGTTTCCTGGCAGCACGAAAAAATCAATCTCGATGTGACAGCATGGGGCGCAGGCGAGCCGGGAGCGTCGGTGTTGTGCGCTCGCTACAAAATCCGCAATACCAGCGATGCGTCGCAGCAGGGCACGTTGTATCTGGCGATGCGCCCGTTTCAGGTCAATCCGCCATGGCAATTCCTCAACACGCAGGGCGGCACGGCTCGGATTGATGAGATCGAATACGACAGTGCCATAAAGATCAACGGGCAGAAAGTGGTGATGCCAATGACGTTGCCCGATGGTTTTGGCGCGGCGGCGTTTGAGTCGGGCAACATTGTGGATTTTCTTGCTGAGGGCACGCTGCCCACCTCGCAATCGGCAACCGATGCGCTCGGCTTTTCGTCTGGTGCATTCGCGTTTGATTTCGACCTCGCGCCGGGAGCCGAGCAGGAGGTGTTGCTAGCGTTGCCGTATCACGAGGCGGTGGATTTGCCATCCGAGTTGGACCGTGCTGAGATCGATGGGTTGCTGGCAGAGACCGTGGCAGAGTGGGAGCAGCAACTCGATCACATCGACATTGATCTGCCAGACGAAGCGCAACACCTCGTTAACACGATCAAGTCGAACGTCGCGTACATTCTCATCAACCGCGACGGCCCGGCCATTCAGCCCGGCTCACGGTCCTACGAGCGCTCCTGGATCCGCGATGGTGCTTTGACTTCGACAGCGCTTTTGCAGATGGGCTTCCCAGAGGTCGTTAAGGATTTCATCGAGTGGTATGCGCCGTATCAGTATGAAAACGGCAAGATCCCGTGCTGTGTGGATCGGAGTGGTGCTGGACCCGTGCCGGAGCACGACAGCCACGGCCAGTTCATTTATCTCGTCGCCGAATATTACCGCTACACAAGCGATGCCGACCTCGTGCGAGCCATGTGGCCGCACATCGTGAAAGCCGTCGCGTACATTGACGAACTGCGGCAACAGCGGAGGACGCCCGAATACCAGACGCCTGAGAAAAACGTGTTCTACGGTCTTGTCCCTGAGTCCATCAGCCACGAAGGGTATTCTGCCAAGCCGATGCATTCGTACTGGGATGATCTGTTTGTGCTGAAAGGGTTGAAAGATGCTGCATTCATGGCCGAAGTGCTTGGCGAGGACGAGCAGGTCACCGAATACGCCGCGATGCGCGACGATTTCCGCGACGACCTCTACGCCTCCATGCGCCGGGCGCTGGAGATCCACGACATTGATTACCTCCCCGGTGCTGCCGACATCGGCGACTTTGATGCAACCTCTACGACGGTGGGTGTGGACCCCGTGGGCGAGTTGGGCAATCTGCCTGAGCCGGCCTTGCAGCGCACGTTTGAGAAATACTACGAGCACTTCGTAAAGCGCCGCGATGGCACGATGGAGTGGGAAAACTACACGCCGTACGAGTTGCGCGTGGTCGGCACGTTCCTGCGTCTCGGCTGGAAAGACCGCGCCCACGAAGCGCTCACCTTCTTCTTCGGCGATCAGCGTCCGGCGGCGTGGAATCACTGGGCCGAAGTTGTCTGGCGCGATCCAGAAACGAACAAATTCATCGGCGACATGCCGCACACCTGGGTTGGCTCGGATTACATCCGCTCGGTGCGCAACTTCTTCGTCTACGAGCGCGATGCTGACGAAGCGCTGGTGCTGGGCGCAGGTGTCCGTGCCGCGTGGATGCAGGACCCGGACGGCATTCGCATGGGTGGGCTGCCAACCTATTACGGCCCATTGAGCTACACCATGCAACCAGACGGTGATGCTATCAAAGTGCACATCGAAGACAAGGTGACCGTGCCGCCGGGTGGTCTGGTGCTACGTTCGCCGCTCGACAAGCCGATCCAGCAGGTTATTGTGAACGGTGAGCCTATCGATGCTTTTTCACCCGAAGAAGTGATCCTGCATAGTGTTCCGGCTGAGGTAATCCTCCAATACTAACCTGAACATCTGATGACACATCTGAAAAACTCATACGCGCCGATGCGCAGCCTTTTGGCGTTGCTGTTGATTGGCATACTCGCCGCCGGATGCAAGGCAGAAGCTGAACGGGAACCCGTGCCAGAGGCTTCACACTGGTGGAAAGGCAACCTGCACACGCATTCCCTCTGGAGCGATGGCGATGAATTTCCTGAAACCATCATCGGCTGGTATGCCGAGCATGGCTACGATTTTATCGCGCTGTCGGATCACAACACGCTGGCAGAAGGGGAACGATGGATCAAGGTGCCCGACGGATCTCCGATAGCAAATATCTACGAAGCGTATCTGGCGCAGTACGGCGAGGACTGGGTCGAGTCGCGCACCGAAAACGACACGCTACAGGTGCGGCTTAAGACGCTCGAAGAATACCGTACGCTGTTCGAGGACGAAGAAGACTTTCTGATCATCCAGAGTGAAGAGATCAGCGATGGGTTTGACGGGAAGCCCATCCATGTCAACGCGACGAACATTCAGGAGCGAATCGCGCCACAGGGCGGCACCAGCGTCACCGATGTGATGCAACGCAATGTGGATGCTGTGCTGGCGCAACGCGAGGAGACCGGCACGCCGATGTTTCCGCACATCAACCATCCCAATTTCATTTGGGCCATCACCGCCGAGGATCTCATTCCGTTGCAGGGCGAGCGGTTTTTTGAAGTCCACAACGGTCACCCGCTCGTCCACAATCACGGCGACCATCAGCATCCCAGCACGGAGCGCCTGTGGGATATCATCCTTACCGAACGCCTCGCCCATGGCGACGAGGTCATGTATGGCCTTGCCACCGACGACGCCCATAATTACCACCAGTACGACTCGACGCGAAGCAATCCGGGCCGTGCCTGGGTGATGGTCCGCGCTGAAAGCCTTACGCCCGACGCCCTCATCGCCGCGATGGAGGCAGGCGATTTCTACGCAACCACCGGCGTGCTGCTCGACGACATGCACGCCGACAGCAGCACGATCCGGCTGACTATTCAGCCCCAAGATAGCGTCACCTATCGGACGCAGTTCATCGGTACCCGCGAGGGCTACGACCCGGCGAGTGAGCCGATGGAAGATGCTGAGGGCGTCGCTGTCACGCGGCGTTACAGCGACAGCATCGGGACTGTGTTAGCCGAAGTGGAAGGACTGACGCCGAGCTACACGATGCAGGGCGACGAAGTGTACGTCCGCGCCAAAATTATCTCGTCGAAACCTAAAGACAATCCCCTCCAGGCAGGCGAAGTAGAGACCGCCTGGACGCAACCCGTTTCACCCCCAAAGCAGTAATGCGATGTCGGAAGTTGAGCAATACCTCTCTATAGATGATCTGCACGAACCCACGCCACGCGGCATGCTGCTCTCCAACGGGCAGTACACAACGTTCCTCACGGCAGCAGGCAGTGGCTATTCGTCCTTCGGGAATCTGGCGCTCACGCGCTGGCTGGCAGATCGCACCCGCGACGCCGACGGCTTTTTTATCTACCTCCGTGACCTGGATAGCAGGGCATTCTGGTCTGCCGGGTACCAGCCGATAGGCGGTTCGCCAGAGCGCTACGAGGTGCGGTTTCGTCCCGGGGTAGCCGAGATCACCCGTGAGGATGGAGGCATCGAAACGACAGTGACGGTATGTGTTGCGCCGGAGGCTGATCTCGAAATCCGCCGCATCCAACTCACCAACCTGTCCGACGAGCCGCGTCGCCTGGAACTGACGAGTTATGCCGAAGCGGTACTGAACACGCCCGGTGGCGATGCGTCGCATCCGGCTTTCTCGAAACTGTTTGTGCAGACCGAACGTGTGCCGGACCGCCCGGTGTTGCTGGCCCGCCGCCGCCCGCGCAGCCCCGACGACGAACTGCTCTGGCTGGCGCATCACCTCATCGGGGCCGGTTCAGATGTCCAACTCGAAACCGACCGGGCGCGGTTCATCGGACGAGGGCGCACGCTCGAAGCGCCACAAGCCCTAGTAAGCGAGGCGCTGCTTTCGGGCACCCTCGGCAATGTGTTAGATCCCCTTGTCAGCCTGCGCTGTGTGGTGGAACTGGCTCCGGGCGAGACGGCGGAGCGGACGTTCACGCTCGGCGCGGCTCCGCACCGCGATGCGGTTATTGATCTGACGGAAACGACATCGGATGCAGAGACCATTCAGCACATCATTGACGCCGCCGAGCAGGCAGCGAAGGATCAGGCAGCAAACCTCAACCTCAGCCTGGAAGAAGCGCAGCAGGCCCAGTGGCTCACAGGTGCTTTGCTGTACGGGCATCCCGGTTTGCGAACAGCAAAAGAAACGCTTCGTGCCGTGGAGGCTCCACACTCGGCGTTTAACCGCTATGGATTGGGCAGCACGACGCCGTTGGTTGTGAGCTTGCTTTCCGATGATGCGTCGCTAGATGCGCTCTGCCAGTTGGTGAAGATGCATGCTTTCTGGCAAGAGCATGGTTTAACAGTGCACGTCGGGGTGCTTGCTGAAAGCGATGCGATGTACACGCAAGCCGAGGAGGTACTCACCGAAAAAGATGCTGACCTGCACCTACTACGCGAGGATGAGCTTGCCTCAGAGGAACGAACCCTGTTGCTTGCCGCCGCCCGTTTCGTTGTGCAAGAGACCTTGCCGGATGTGTCACCAGCATCCAGTCCCGTTGTGGCGAAGCAAATGTATCATCCCCCTGCCACGAGTGAAGGTTCTGTCGATCTTTCTGAAACCCTGCAACTGGACAATGGCTTCGGTGGCTTCAGTGAGGCAGGCGATGAATATGTCATCCACGTCGCGCCCACCGATGACGGATTGCGCCGCCCGCCGTTGCCCTGGACCAACGTCGTGGCTAACGAGCGGGCAGGGTTTCTGGCCACGGAGAGCGGGGGCGGCTATACCTGGTGTGGCAACAGCCGGGAGCACTGCTTGACGCCCTGGCTGAACGATCCCGTCAGCGATCCAGTAGGCGAGGCGCTGTATCTCCGCGATGAGGAGGCCGGGGTTTTCTGGTCGCCAACGCCTGCGCCGGTGCCCCAGGATGCCTCCTATGAGGTGCGCCACGGTTTTGGTTACACACGCTATCGGCACACAAGCCAGGGATTGGAGCAGGAAGTCACACAGTTCGTGCCGCGCCACGACCCCGTCAAAATCATCATCCTGCGCATCACCAACCGCAGTGAGCGTACCCGTCACGTGTCCGCGTTTCGGTATCAGCGATGGGTGCTGGGTTCACTGCCTGCGCAAAGCCCACGGTTCGTCATGACAGAGTATGATGAGGATACGCAATCAGTGCTGGCGCGGAATCCCACCGATCAGGATTTTGGCGAGGCGGTAGCGTTTGCGTCTGCGGTCGGCGCATCGGTAGCTGGATTTACCGCCGACCGCACGGCCTTTCTGGGGCGGCACGGCGCGTTGTCTCATCCGGCAGCCCTCGCTTCGGGTGCGCCGCTTGACGGACAGACGGGTGCGGGTTTTGATCCCTGTGCCGCATTGCAGGTCAACCTGCAAATCGAACCGGGAGCCACGGTCAAATGCGCGTTCTTGCTGGGCGAAGGTGCGGATCGCAAGGAAGCCATTGCGCTCCTTCGGAAATACGATGCGCTAGCCATGGTGTACGCTTCCTTCGATGAAGTGTATGACTTCTGGAAAGAAACGTGCGCTACCGTGCAGGTCGAGACGCCAGGGCCCGAACTTGATCTGATGGTCAATGGCTGGCTGCTCTATCAGAACTTGAGTTGCCGCATGTGGGGGCGATCCGCGTATTACCAGTCGGGCGGTGCATTTGGTTTTCGGGATCAGTTGCAGGATTCTTCGGCGCTCATCTATGCTTTGCCAGAGCGGACGCGGGCGCAGATCTTGCTGCATGCCGCGCATCAGTTCGTCGAAGGCGATGTGCTGCACTGGTGGCACCCACCGGCCAGTCGGGGCATCCGCACCCGCTTCTCGGACGACTTGCTGTGGCTGCCTTACATCACCGCGTTTTATCTCAAGACGACGGGTGATCACGCGGTGCTTGACGAATCCGTTCGTTTCCTTGAGGCAGAACCACTCGAAGAGGGGGAGGACGAAGTCTTTCTGGAGCCGCAAGATTCTGGCGAACAAGGCTCGCTCTACGAGCACTGCTGCCGGGCTCTTGACCGTTCGCTGACGCAGGGCACCCACGGATTACCGTTGATGGGCACGGGCGACTGGAACGACGGCATGAACCGCGTCGGGCGGCTGGGGCGCGGCGAGAGTGTGTGGCTCGGCTTCTTCATCTACTGTATCCTGCACGACTTCATCCCGATCTGCAAGGCCCGTGGCGACGACGAGCGCGTGGCAAGCTACACAGCCTACCGCCAGCACCTCGCCGAAACGCTCAACGACACCGGGTGGGATGGCAACTGGTACCGCCGTGCTTACTACGACAACGGCGCGCCCCTCGGCTCGGCACAGAGCGACGAATGCCAGATCGATGCGCTGGCGCAGGCCTGGGCGGTCATCTCAGATGCGGCTCCGTCCGACCGGGCCGAGCAGGCGCTGGATGCGATGGTTGAGCATCTGGTTTCGGAGGAAGAAGGGTTGATCCGGTTGCTTACACCGGCCTTCGACGAGACGTCGCACGACCCCGGCTATATCAAGGGCTATGTGCCGGGGGTGCGCGAGAACGGCGGGCAGTATACGCACGCCGCGTTGTGGGCCGTCAAGGCGCTGGCTGAGGCGGGGCGCAACGACCAAGCTACGCGGCTCATCAAGATGCTCAGCCCCGCCAGCCATGCTCGCACACCTGAGGAAGTC
>DATGCC010000150.1:0-3696 GCA_035312345.1 Rhodothermales bacterium | reverse complement strand
GCTATGTCATGGCGCGGAAGGCGAATGCCATCTACAACATGGAATCCGCCCGCGACTTCCAGCTATGGGCCGCCTGTTTCCCGAAGGCGATGCTCGATGTTCTGAACGAAGACAAGAGCCTCAACGAGCCGCTGTACAATGAACTGCGTAAGGTGATCGATAATGGGGATAACGCCTGGCCGGGCGCTGGTCACGAGTTCAAGACGCCCCCGGTTGAGGGCGCCGAGATCAGGAACGCCACCCTCGAGATGAAGGCCAAGCAGTTCATGAAGACCTTCTTCCAGCTGGCCGCCGATCAGGCGGTAGAGCGCACGGCGGCGGAGATCAAAGTGGACTTCAAAACGGGCGTCGCCGCGTTCCTCGGGGGCGTGGTCACGACGCTGGATGAGATGGAAAACGACGCGTGGTTCCTCCTGGAGCAGGTCAACTTCCCCGGAGAACGCGGCAAGTGGGGCAAGACGAAAGTAAAGCGCTCGCAGGACTTCTCCCACATCGACGTAGACGCCGAGATCGACCGCGCTATCATGCGATGGGCTCCCGGCGGCACGCTGCCGGCTCCCGAGGAAATCGTGCTGCAATTGTTCCACCGGGCAGCGGAGCGGGATAAGTTCGACGTTTCCGAGATCGAGGACGACAGCCTGCGGGCGCTCATCCGTCAGGCGATGGATCAGGGGGCGCAGGCGGGGGATGTGTTCAGCCAACTCAGGCGGCGGCGGTTATCGAATGGTGAGACGCAATGAAAACACGCAGACGATTCCTTCACATACTCGCAGGCGCTCCGCTCCTGGCTCTGGTTCCGATTGCCGGCATCGCCCATGAAGACGAGTTCGCCCGGAGAATTCGGGTAGCCCGTCGGCTCAATGAGATCCAGGCGCGGGAACTGATGAAGATGCAGGAAGAATCACTAAAAAGGCTAAAAGAGATCCGAGATACGCTTAACGCCTAATGCCATCCATCCAGTCCGCATATCAGCAGGCGATACTCGACGCCCGGCGGCTCTACCTCACGGAGCTTTTGCCGGACGTGCTGGAAGCGCTCGTCATGGAATACGCGTCCATGATCGATCTCATTGCGCGGGACATGGCAAGGGGCACGATCACGGCGCAGCGGGCCGATCAACTCTACCTGTCGATCCTGGACCGCCTGGAGGAACTCGCTATCAGATTAGGCGCAACCTACGACGAAGCGGCGCTCGCTGCGATGCAACTGGCGATTGCCGGGCATCAGAACGGCATCGCCGTTGCCGGCGATCTGGCAGGGCGTACGGTTGCCGCATCCTTCGCCACGATCCCGCAGCAGGTAGTCGAGACCATGATGCTCCGTCGCGGCTTCGGCGTTGCTACGACGTTCAGAACGCTCATAAACCGGAATATCGAACGTTTAGCCGGCGAGGTTGACGCATACCTGACCAGTGCTGTAGCAAGGGGCGTAAGCGGCCGGCGCGGATCAATCGAGCTGGCGCAGATCCTTGCGCGGGATGACCGGGCCGTGGCGGCGGTGCTGAAGACGTTTAACGGGTCATTGTCGCGGGCGATGCGTGCCGGCGTGCCCGAGGACATCGTAACGCGGGGGCGATCCCTGCTCTTCGATGCCCGGCGCATCATGGTGACGGAGACAAATACCGCGTACTTCGAAGCGGATCGGGCGGCGGCGGTAGAGAGTCCGGTCGTGGATCTGGTTTTCTGGCAGGTGTCAGGGCGTCACTACGGCCTCCCCTCCTCCCCCGACGTGTGTACGGTCTACCACGAAGGCGATCATCACGGCTACGGACCCGGACTGTTCAACCCGCAGAACGTGCCGGCGAAGCCACATCCTTTCTGCGCCTGCTATACCCTGCCTCAGACACGCGAGCCGGGCACATGGGACGACCCGAAACGCCCGATACCGACGCCGCGCACGGCAAGCGAGGGACAGGTAGAGCGGATACTTGAGGGCGCGTCGAAGCGCGTAGAGGCATTAGGCGGAACGCCCCGGACGATTACGGAGAAGCATCTAGAACGCCAATTAAACATGACAAACGACGGGCTGCGGTTTGCCGACGAGGCAGCGCGGGCCGTGGAGGTTGAAGTGTGACGGTAACAATAGGAATCGCCACGATGCCCGGCCGGCAGTCGTCCCTCATCGACACGATCGAGAGCCTGGCCGGCCAACACGACCGCCTGCGCATCTACGCGAACGGGATAACGAACACGTCATTCCTGGACGCCTACGACTGCGAAGTGTTTACCGGTGAGGATCTCGGCGATGCCGGCAAGTTCTACACGGTCGGACGCCTCAAGAAGGGCGTGTATGTGACGTGTGATGACGACCTGCTCTACCCTGAAGATTTCGTAGAGCGGCTATTGGTCGGCCTGGATGTATACCCCGGCGCCGTCGTTGGCTTCCACGGATGGGACGCCAAGCCGAACTCTCAGAGCTATCACCGGGACCGGGCGATCAATTACCACTTCCGCCAGACGATTGAGGATGCGCACTATTGCCACGTCATCGGCACCGGCTGCACGGCGTTCCGTGTTGGTGATATCAAGGTGAGTCTGTCCGACTTCGAGCGGCCCAACATGGCGGACCTATGGCTTTCTAAGCTGTGTAATGAACAGGGCGTTCCCCGCGTTGTGCTCCCTCACGAGCGCGACTGGATACAGTATTGCGAGAAGGTAGACATGGGATCTACGATATGGGGCAAGGCGAGCCGGGACCCGGAAAAAGAGCGATTCCAGACGGATCTTTTGAACCGTATCGAGTGGGAAAAGCATGAACTAAACGGAATACACTGAAATGGATAGAACTCATTTGCTAGAATCGCTAAGGGGGTTAGACCCTGATAGATTTAGCTTGTCCAACATCAAGGAAATACAAGTAAATAGAAAGGAGTTTTTAGAACTACAGGCTAACATGCCGTTTTTTTCCGACGTTTCAAGGTCTCCCACATCTGTATTTATGGGCATTCCTGTAGTGATAAACGACAGCATAGATGACGGTAAATACAGAATAGTCAAAAAGCGGGATGACCTTAAGGAGTTTGCCTGTAGGCCGTTTCAGTTTGTATTAAATCCTGAATAACCGATGCCTGAGCGCTGCGACATGAACACGACGAGCGCGCATCAACGACGCTTGCATAAGTACCGCTACAGCGTAGCAGCAAAGTACATCGAGCCGGGCGATGTGGTGCTAGATGCGGCGTGCGGTACGGGGTTCGGGCGGACGATTCTGCCGGCGTGTAAACGATATATAGGAATTGATTATTGGTGGCCAGATAAGCACCTCGCTGGTACGGCGTTTAAACGAGAGAAAGGCGATCCGATCCGAGATGAGCCCGATACGTTTATACAAGTTGACCTCTCTGCGTGGACGCACCTTCCAGTATCTCACAGTGTGTGTGTGTCTATCGAGACAATCGAGCACCTAAAGGACTATTCGAACCTCGTAGCCATCGCCAAAGCCTCGCGCCGTCTGATGATCATCTCGACGCCGATCACCCCGACGAGTCACGCGAATCCATTCCACGTCCACGACTTCTCAGAGGAAAGCGTTTGCGAGATATTCGAGGATGACGACTGGAAGCTGGCGCACTTCGAGAAGCAGCCGGCGCGGAGTTGTACGCATGGGATCTTTGTCTTTGAGCGCCGATGAGTGACGTATCTCAAATAACCGCCCTGATCAAGACGTTCGAGCGACCTGACACGTGCCGCAAGGTGA
>DATGCC010000149.1:0-3612 GCA_035312345.1 Rhodothermales bacterium | reverse complement strand
TAGTAGCTCGTTGCTTCATGGTTTTACCTGTTTGGTTGAGTTGGGGGTCAAGTTTAGATAGATAGAAACTGTCTGCAAGCGCAAACAGTAGCGGGTGAATATTTCAGGATACACGCGATTGATTTAACATACCCTCTTAGCTTGACTTTGTCCATTTGCAGAAATGGAATCAGCGATCCTGAACAATCAGGACATATCGGCTCAGAGTTTTTGCATGTCTATCCCAAATACCGAGACACGCAAAAAAGGAAATAGGCCCGTTTTTGCTAATATCGCCGCTTTTTCGCGTTTTCAAAATGGACAAAGTCGAGCTTAGAAGGGCTTGAAAAATCTGCCGTGCTTCACGCTCTGTATCCTCCTTTGGTGATCGGGTGGGTTATTTTATGATCACGAATTTGCCCTGTTGGATGTCATTGTTGTCGAGGTTTTTTACCGAGAACAAGTACAGCCCTGTAGTCAGGTCGAGACCATTTTCTGAGAGCAGGTCCCATGAATGTTCGCCGCCGGGCAGTTGCCGTTCGCTGCCGCCAAAGTCGTCGTACCACCGAATGTCGCCCTGGTAGGTGGTAGCGTCGTGGTCGAACTGGGCTACGATCTCTCCCGCGAGGGTGTAGATACGTATCTCGGCCCGAGGCGGTAGGTTGTAGAAGTTGAGGCGGCGGTTCCGCGCCGAGTTGCCATCCCACGCCGCGTTGAGGCGGTACGGATTGGGATAGACGCCCACTTTGCCCATTTCCTGTGCAGGCGTGCCGGGAAAGACACGGGTGGCATTGGCCGTGCGCGAGGATTCGAAGGAATCCAGCCCAGCCTCTGGGTCGCCCTGGTCGAAGGCCGTCACCGTAAACAGGTATTGCCAGCCGCTCAGCAAGCCATCTACCTCGAAGCGGTACGTATAGGCGGTGGGATCGCCCTCAAAAGTAACGGGTTGGTCCAATCGAATCGAGGCAAGGCCGTTATTGAAGCCGGTGCGGTTGCCGGGCTGGTCATACTGTGCGATGAGCGTGGCCTGGTCCAGAATGTTGCCTTCGCGGTCGTCGCCGGGGTTGCTGCGGTAGATGCGGTAGCCCTCGAAGTCCTGGTTGCCTGTTACGGGGTCGACAGACTGCTCGGCGGTGTCGTCCCAGTACAGGATGGCTTTGCCTGCTTCCAGTTCCACGCGCAGGTTGGGTGAGCCGGGTGGTTCAGGGATCAAGTAGCGATCCAGCACGCCGTTGCCGTTGACATCCTCGCCCTCGTCCAGCACGCCGTTGAAGTTGTTGTCTTCGCCCGAGTAGGTGCGGCGCGCCCACAGCACGTTGTTCGCCAGCAGGGCACGACTCCCCGGCGTATCAACCGATTTGCCCGACTGTCCTTGAAACTCTTCCGGCTTGAGGGCTGCCACCAGCGCAAAGGTCACCTGAAGCGTGTCGCCCGCTGCGACGCTAGCAAACGGGCCGACCGGTGTCATACCGATCCAGTTACCAGCAGCCGTCAGGCCGTCCGTCTTGAGGCGCTCGAACCAGGCATCGCGGGCAGCTTCGTACTCGCTGGGCGTCTCGTAAGAGGCAGGATTGGGGTACGGCTGACTCATACGACGATAACGTTCCTCGTCGGTGTTGGGGCGTCCAAGTTCGGCAGTGCCGCTGGAGAAGAGCCACCAGCGTGGGTTCACCTGCGGGGCCGGGTAGCCATCTTGCACCAGATCTTCCGCCACAGCGGGATGCACAAAACGTTCCTCGCCGGTATTCGGGTCACGCCATTCGGCTCCCAGAAAGGCTATGGAGCCATAGGTGTTGATGGTTTCTTCGGTACCGCCCGCATTAAACGCGTACTGTGTCGTCAGGCTATCGATGAAGCCGAAGCCGCCCTTGTTGAAGAATGCGCCTCCGGCATCCTGCGTCGTATTGATATTGCGAACGACCAGATCGTGATACAGTCCCACATAGACGCTGTCCCATGCCGCCCCGCTGATGTTGATGATGTCGAAGTTGAAGATGGCGAAGTATTCGGTGAACGGGAAGTTCCAGGCATAGCTGGTCTGCTCGACCTTCATGCCAAGCCGCCCCTGTGGATCGGGCATAGGTATAAAAGTGCCGGGCAACACCGTAGCGGTGTCGGTAAATGCGGTCAGCAGGTCTTGATGACTGGTGGCGGATCTCGAAAAGAAGTCGGACTCTGGCAGGGAAGAGCGTGTGGTGATCGTTTCCAGCGGCGCATACTCATAGCCGCCCTGTCCTGCAGAATATCCGCCTGAGTTGACGATAGCCCCGGTGCGCACCGTCACCACACCATCGCTACGCACGGCTCCGATCCAGAGGCCTGACTCAAAGAGGTGCTCAATGCCAGAGTCGAGCGGATATTCGAAGGAGGGCGGGCCCGTAGGATTGTTGCGGGCGTTGGATTTGCCGATGAAGCCGCTGTTGGTGACGGTAATGCCTACGTTGCCTACATCAATCACCTCCTCTTCAAAAAGGGCCTGTGCCTGCATCTGTACAGGCAGCAAGCTTGCCACCAGCAGGACCAGTAAGCCAATAAACGAATACCGCTTCTTCATTCGACGGGCTGAGACAGACAAAGAAAATGGTGGACGTAGCAAGACAGTGGGTGAAAGGACTTTTATGGTAAGGAGTCTATCTCGCAATGTCTAGGCACTTTACGGTAAAATCACGTGGCATCTGTACAGGAAGCCCTTCCATACAAAAGAAGGCCCCGCCACCGAAGCAGCGAGGCCTTCTTTTGTATTTATCAAACCCAAAGGTTTTAGAACGTGTAGCGTACGCCGAGTTGCATCTGCCAGCGCGAACCGATGTCAGAGGTGCTGAACAGGCTGTCCCGATCTTCAATGATGGCGTCCAGGCTGCCATCCTGGAATTCGATGATTGGGCGTCCATCATCCGTGTAGCCTTCAAAGTCCCAGATCGACACGTTGTTGAAGTTGACGAACTGGCTCTTGCTGCTGAGGATGTTGAAGACGTTGGCCGTCAGTTCCAGTCGCTGGCCCCGGATGGTGGTGATCTCTTGCGTCTCGGCAGCAGTAATGGGCGCATCAACAAGCAGAATGCTTCTTGATCTCGTGAAGCCAACGTAAAAGACGCCGCTTTCTTTGAGAATAGAGAAGCATCATGCAGTTCCGAAAATATACGCCCACCCTGCCCTCTGTTTCGAGGAAATACCAAGCATTACGTTTTAATAATAACACGATTGGCAGATAGGTTGGGTGCTTATCAGTTGATTCTAGAATAGCAAACACCTATGCTGCTATTTGTGGATCCTTCGGGGTCTATTTTTTATCAGATTAAGCTAGAGGACCTATGACAATCCTTACTCGCCCCGGGCATCTCGTGCTATTTCTCAGCTTGGTCGTCCTCTTGCTTCCAGAAGCAACGTTGGCGCAACGTGCAGAGCCGGTATCCATCCAAAGTCGGCAGCAAGGAAAGGTAGCCTTTCCTACGCTACAGGCTCCTTTCAGCACGGCGCAACAGGTGGACGAAATCGAGCCTAACAATACGCTTGAAGAAGTCCAGGTCATTGAAGCGGGCTCACCAGCCGTGATCAATGGCATGGCTGAAGTAGCCGATGAGGGAGATCTGATCGTCGAGTTCCAGGGCGGCTCCACGGATGACGTGGAAGACT
>DATGCC010000148.1:0-2282 GCA_035312345.1 Rhodothermales bacterium | reverse complement strand
GATCAAAATGAAAGGCTCTCGGTTCCTGGCCGAAGCTCTGCCTGCTGCCGATGAAGCTGCCGCCGAGGCGGCCATCTCTGCTATCCGCAAGCGGGAATACAACGCCACCCATCATTGTACCGCCTACCGCATCGGTCCGGCCGCCGATCTGTTTCGCTTTAATGACGACGGCGAGCCAAGTGGCACCGCCGGGCAACCCATCTTGCGCCAGATCGAAGGGCGCGAGTTGACCAATACGCTCGTCGTGGTGACGCGGTACTACGGCGGGACGAAGCTGGGCACGGGCGGATTGATCCGGGCTTACGGCGAAGCGGCCTCGCTCGCCCTCGACGCGTCGCCCGTCCAGCAGTGCATCCTGCGCGAACGGCTTCGGCTGCACTTTGGCTACGACGACACCTCACCCGCGATGCACACCATCAGCCAGTTCGATGCCAAAATTCAAGAGACACATTACTCGGACGCCACAGAAATGATCGTTGGGGTGCGGCGCTCTCAGGTGGATGGGTTTCGGGACCTGTTTACCAATGCCCTCAGCGGACGGGGTAGCATTACGCGGGTGGAGGGATAAGCAGTTCAGCAGATTGCCATTAAAAGCTGGATAGGGATCATGGGCTTCGCTGTGCATATGCTCGCTTCGCTCACAATCATTGGTGCCTTCGGCACGTCATGGGCTTCGCTGTCATTGGTCATTAAAGGCATCATGCTTGTCAATGACCAATGACGCGAGCATTGCGAGTCTAATGACGTGAGCGAAGCAAACCGAATGACTGTGCAGTCAGGTACTCAGGCCGTGGCTTCTTCGGGAGCGGCTGGTTTGCGTCCACAGCGCCGCCGTCCGCAGCAGCCACTACGCGAGAAAAAGAAGACCGCCAGCAAAATCCAGATGGTGGGGCCGTCGAAGATGCGAGAGCCTTCGAAGAGGTTGAAATGCGGCCCCACAAAGGCGAGGGTAACCATCAACAGGGCCAGGCTTATCAGTATCGCTACGCGAGAAAAATCTTTCATGGTCGCCGGGGGTTGGGTTCTTGTGCTGCTACGAAACAGCCATGGCGAGGTTACGAGTTATCGCATCCCTTTTTGACTTTTTGCAATCCATTGCCCTATGCCTGATCCGAAGCACCTTGCTGACATAACGTGTCCGTTGTGCCAGGCTATTACGCAGGCTGAAATGCCCACCGATGCCTGTCAATTTTTTTGGGAATGTCCCGCTTGCGCGACACTGCTTCGTCCCAAACCAGGCGACTGTTGTGTGTTTTGCTCATATGGAAGCGAGATATGCCCCCCCAGGCAGACGGCACCCAGCAGCGATGGAGCCTGTTGCTAGGAAGTACGCCCGATGTCTCTTGCCGCGACAGCCAGTTCATCGACGCGGTTGTTCATGTCGTTGTCAGCGTGCCCCTTGACCTTGACCCAGGTGATGCGGTGCCGCTCTGCCTGTTGTAGCAATCCGAGCCACAAGTCTTTGTTCTCGATCGGTTTCTTAGAAGCATTGCGCCAGCCGTTGCGCTGCCAGTTGTCGAGCCAGCCGTCGTTGAAAGCGCGGACGAGGTAGGCGCTGTCGGTGTGCAGGTCAACCTCGCAGGGTTCGGTAAGTGTGCGGAGGGCTTCGAGGGCGGCGGTGAGTTCCATGCGGTTGTTCGTGGTATTCTTCGCATCCCCGGTGATGACGCGCTCGTGCGGGCCAAATTGAAGGATGGCGGCCCAGCCACCCGGGCCGGGGTTGCCGCTGCACGAGCCGTCGGTATAAATCGTGACGTGTTTCAAGAAGGGGTTATATTTTGTGCCTGAAAGTGTCTTGTAGAGTCCAACCAACCTACGAGGCCAGCGTGAGCCGTGCCACTGCAACGGTTTAATCGCCTGTGAAAACCCTGCGCGGCCTCGTCCGTTACGATCAGCGCATGCTTTTGATAAACCCAACAGGATTCCTGCATGAAGTTTGTTGATTACGTAACCATCACCGTGCGTAGCGGAAAGGGGGGACCGGGTTCGGTCTCGTTCCGGCGCGAGAAGTTTGAGCCGAAGGGTGGTCCCTCCGGTGGCAACGGAGGACAGGGCGGCTCGGTCGTGATGGTGGGGGATGATAACCTCTACACGCTGCTCGACCTGCGCTACAACCGTCACCACTTTGCCCCGAACGGGGAGCCGGGATCGAGCGGCAACAAGACCGGCAAGGACGCCGAAGACATCATCCTGCGCGTCCCGCCTGGCACCGTGGCCCGCGACACCGATACCGAAGAATTTATCGGCGAGGTGCTGGAAGATGGCGACCGCTTTGTGCTAGT
>DATGCC010000147.1:0-13488 GCA_035312345.1 Rhodothermales bacterium | reverse complement strand
CCAGAATCTCGACGCGCTGACCCAGGCCTACCCCGACTCGCTCTGCTCAAGCTGTGCCGACTGGAACGCGCCCCAGGAGCCGCTACGCATCCATCATAACACCTACTATGTCGGGACCCGTGGACTCAGCGCCATGCTCATTACGTCGCCCGACGGTCATATCCTGATTGATGGAGCCCTGCCGAACTCGGCACCGCTGATTCTGGAAAACATCCGTGCGCTCGGGTACGACCCCAAAGACATCAAACTCATTCTCAACTCGCATGCGCATTTCGACCACGCGGGCGGCATTGCAGCTATCCAGCACGTTTCGGGCGCACGGGTAGCGGTCAGCCCGAAGAGTGCCTCGGTGCTGGAACGCGGCCAAACCGGCCCGGACGACCCGCAGCATGGTATCCATTTTGCCTTTCCGTCCGTAGCCAACGTCGAGCGTTTCACGCCCGGTGATACGCTTCGGGTGGGACCGCTTGAGGTCATGTCGCACGCGACGGCGGGGCACACGCCCGGTGGCACGAGTTGGTCATGGCGCTCCTGTGATGGGAGCGACTGCATGAACATCGTTTACGCCGACAGCCAAACACCCGTGTCTGCTGACGGCTTTCGCTTCACCGATAGTAAGGCGTACCCCTCTGCGCTGGAAGACTTTGAACACGGCTTCGGTGTGCTGGAGCACTTGCCCTGCGATATCTTGATCACCACGCATCCAGGGGCCTCTTCTTTCTGGAAACGTGTCGAAAGCGGGGACCTCATTGATGCGCAGGCCTGTCAGCGGTATGCGACCACCGCTCGGCAACAACTGGCCCAGCGACTTAAAAGTGAATCCGACGACCTTCAAAACCGCGAATGAAAACGCCTCCTAACGAGAACGATTATGCAAGAACACGAAAAGATCAACTACGTCGAGTTTCCATCAAGCGACCTTGATGCCACCAAATCCTTCTTTAGCACGGTGTTTGGCTGGTCGTTTCAGGATTATGGCCCCGATTATACCGCCTTCTCTAACGCCGGGCTGGATGGCGGCTTTTTCAAATCTGACCTACAGGCCAACACAGCAAACGGCAGTGCACTGGTCGTCTTTTACAGCAACAACCTCGAAGAAACGCGCTCGAAAGTCATGGATGCGGGCGGTTCCATCGCCAAAGAGATCTTCTCCTTTCCTGGGGGTCGGCGGTTTCATTTTAGGGAGCCCAGCGGAAATGAATTTGCCGTCTGGTCGGACAAAGGCGTCTGAAGCAGGTCACCTGATGGACCTCGACAGGATGCGCCAGTGTCTTCCTTTTCTACGCATGCCTAGCGTGCAGAGAGGAGCCCATCCTACAAGACCGCTCATCATCGCTTAGATTACATTCCTATGCGCATCCTTAGCTTCGTTCTCCTCATAGGCGCATTGGCGTGTTGCACCTTTGCATATTGGGGTCTGGAAACGCCAAGTGGCCGACAGGCCTACGACGAGATGGCTGGCATGGTACCTATGGCCGCAGGGGTGGCTGGCGTGATCTTCTTTGTCGCAGCCGTAGCCATCTGGTTTTGGGGACGGATCAGCACGCGCAAACAGAACAACAGGCGCCCGGCCTGAATCAGGACGTAAACCAGACCCTGCGTTAATACCGCTACTCTGCAACATCGTCCATCTCTTCTCGTCCCTATGTTGTGTAGGGCATCGCGGGTGCTTTGGAACTTCCCAAAGAATAGACGGATTGACCTACCGGGATTGCCTATTTTATGCGTATACTATTATGCTTGACCGGCGAACCACGCACAGGACCCGAAAAGGGATGAGAATACGACACACTTGCTGGACCCTCGCTGCTTTGCTTCTCCTGTTTACTACAACAGCTTGCAGCAGCACTGCCCACCTCGAATCGGAGCCCCAACCGCCCCCCGAGACCAACGCGAACACGACCACCAATTTGGAAGAGATCTATTGGGCCCGGCAGGACAGTGCCCGCATGCTCTTCACCAAAGCCGATGTGGATTTCATGACGGGGATGATTGCGCATCATGCGCAGGCCCTCATTATGTCTCGGATGGCTCCTACCCACGGCGCGAGCCCGCAGGTACAAACGCTGGCGTCACGCATCATCAACGCCCAGAACGACGAGATTCAGTCCATGCAAAAGTGGCTCCGCGACCGCGAGCAGCCCGTGCCCGAGGTGCATATCGACGGACTGAACCTGATGATCCACGGTGCCGGCGATCATGCGATGCACCACAACATGCCAGGGATGCTCTCGCCCGAGCAGATGCAGGAACTCAATGAAGCCCGCGGCGCAGCATTCGACCGACTCTTTCTAACCTACATGATCCAGCACCACAGCGGGGCCATCACCATGGTGGATGCCCTCTTCGGCACTGATGGAGCCGGGCAGGATGAAGCCGCTTTCAAACTCGCCTCGGACATCAATGTAGACCAGCTCACCGAGATCGAGCGGATGAAGCTCATGCTCAGCGAGCTACCCGGCGCAAGCCAGGAACCCTGACCCCCACACACATCCAATCCCACCTTCTCCCTAACACAAAAGCTACTATGAAAGGCAAAATCCTGAATCATCATCCCGTCTTGGGCACGGCTACCAGCCATCTCTGGTCGGTCTTGCTCATCGCCGGGTTGCTGGGTATCGCTGCGTGCGCCCCCAAGCCCGTTACGACCGCAGACACTACACCTACCCCTTCCACTCCTCCTGCCACCGAGGAAACCCCGTCGGTAGTGGAGATGGAGGCCCAGCCCAACTCCGATGATCCCCGCGTCGGGCTGGGCGCGGGCCTGTTCGATGCTGAAGAGGCAGTATGGAACCTCCGCGTTCTCTCTTCGACCACACCGCCGGAAGCCTTTGTCGGCGTCACCAACTCCGACCTGGCTTTCAAAGATGACTATGCCATCCAGGGGAATTACAATGGCATCCAGGTCTGGGATATCTCGAACCCGGCGTCGCCCACGCTGGTGACCGAATACGTCTGCCCCGCATCCCAAAGTGACGTGTCGGTCTACGGCGACCTGCTCTTCGTCTCAGGCGAAGGCATGGGCGGACGGCTCGATTGCGGTACCGAAGGCGTGCAGGAGCGCGTGAGCGAACACCGTCTGCGCGGGATTCGCATCTTCGATATCAGCGATATCCGCAACCCCGAATACGTCAGCAACGTGCAGACGTGCCGTGGCTCCCACACCCACTCGGTGCTGAAAGACCCGAACGATGACGAGAACGTGTACATCTACGTCTCTGGCTCGGCCCCGGTGCGTCCTTCTGAAGAACTCCCCGGCTGCTCTGGCCTCGCGCCAGACGAGGACCCGAACTCAGCACTGTTTCGGATTGAAGTGATTAAAGTACCCCTTGCCGACCCCACACAGGCTGCCATTGTCAGTTCACCCCGCATCTTTGAAGACCTCGTAGCACCACCCGAGCACGGCCTCGCCCCGGCAGATATTGCGGCCATCGAAGAAGCCAAAGCACGTGGTGCCTTTGTCGTTGAGCTGTTCGGCCAAGAACGGGTGCTGCCCTCACGGTTTGCTGCCCAGATGCTCGAAGAGTTTGTCAAGGAACGCGGCGGAAGCGGCGAGCCCACGGCTGCCGACAGCGCTGCTTTCCGGGAGGCCCTGCCAGCGATCATTGAAGCACGCTTTGGCGCTCAGGAAGAAGAGGACGGCCCGCAACCTGGCCCCACGCAGTGCCACGACATCACGCTGTACCCGGCCCTCGGCCTAGCTGGTGGAGCCTGCGAAGGCTATGGGCTGCTGCTCGACATCTCGGACCCGGCCAACCCCACGCGCATGGATGCCGTTGCCGACTCGAACTTCTCGTACTGGCACTCAGCGACGTTCAACAACGACGGGACCAAAGTGCTCTTCACTGACGAGTGGGGCGGCGGCGGCCAGCCGAAGTGTCGCGCCACTGATCCGATGGAATGGGGAGCCAACGCGCTCTTCACCCTCGAAGATGGCAAGATGGATTTCAAGAGCTACTACAAGCTCCCAGCCCCGCAGACAGCCGAGGAAAACTGCGTTGCGCACAACGGCTCGCTGATTCCGATTCCGGGCCGCGACGTGATGGTGCAGGCCTGGTACCAGGGCGGCATCTCCATTTTCGACTGGACAGACGTAAATAACCCCATAGAAATTGCCTACCATGACCGGGGTCCTGTCGATCCGAACCAGATGCAGATGGGCGGAAGCTGGTCCGTGTACTGGTACAACGGCGTCATCGTGAGTTCGGAGATCGCACGCGGGCTCGACATCTTCGAGTTGGTGCCAAGTGAATACCTCACCGAAAACGAGATCGCCGCCGCCAAGACGGTCGAACTCGACTACCTCAATGCGCAGGGGCAGCCCCAGTTTATCTGGCCTGCCTCCTATGCCCTGGCCCGTGCCTACGTCGATCAGTTGGAACGCTCGAATGGCCTCTCCGCCTCCGAGATTGCTTCGGCCAGACAGGCGCTGGATGGTGAGAGTACAGAGGCGCTGACGACGCTGGCTTCTGAGTTGGAAGGAAAAGCCAGCAACGCCAAAGTGCAGATGCTGCTGGACACGCTACAGGAACTCGCAGCGATGTAATAAGCGGCAAAGCAATAACGCTTTACCCTAGCACGCTATCCTCCAACAGGCGCTCCCGGTTACGTTCGGGAGCGCCTGTTGTACGTTCTGCGCTTGCCGATCCCGTGCGCTTCATAGCCACCAGATGCAACTCGCTACGGCTCGGTGCACTTCATAGCGCGGGGTGAACCTTTGAGTGGGGGCGCTCCTACAAGGAGTAAATGCCTCTACTAAAGAACGCCCTACGCCTGCGTCACCCCGATATGCGCTTTTCTATGACCCTGCTCCTGGCCTTGCTGATCGCGCTGGTCTGCCCCCAGAGCAGCTTTGCGCAGACCTCGTCGGACGGCACAGTTCGGGGCCTCGTAAAAGATAACGCCACCAACGCACCGCTGGCTGCCGCCACCGTCGCCCTCCACAGCGAACGCGATTCGAGCCTCGTCACTGGCACCATGACCATTGATAACGGCTCTTTTGTTCTAAAAGACCTTGCTTCAGGGCGCTACTATCTGCGCATCAGCTTTGTGGGATACGAGCCTCAGATCATCCCCGATGTAGCGATTACGCAAACGCAACGGCAGATCGATGCAGGCACGATCATGCTGTACCCCAACACCGCCGAACTTGCCGAAGTGGAAGTCTCCGCCGAGCGTGAGTTTATGGAAGTCGGCATCGACCGAACGGTCTACAACACGCGGGAGCAACCCATCACGGCAGGCGGATCAGGACGGGAGATTCTGGAGACGATTCCTTCGGTAGAAATCGACATCGACGGCAACATCAGCCTGCGCGGGAGCCAGGGCGTGACGGTGTACCTGAATGGCAAACCGGCTCCGATGGAGGGCGAGGCGCTGACAAGCTTTCTGGAAGGGCTATCAGGAGAGGCGGTCGAACGCGTCGAAGTGATCCCCAATCCCTCAGCACGGTATGAGCCGGAGGGCACAGGCGGCATCCTCAACATTGTGCTGGCGAAAGGCATCGACATCGGCTGGGGCGGGAGCATCAACGGCCATGTCAACACACGGGGCCTCTTTGGCAGTTCGGTAGCAACACATGTCGGCAAAGGCCCGTGGCGTGCCCATGCCAACTACAGCCTGCGCTACAGCGAGTGGGACCGCGACGGCTGGCGCTACCGCGAAAACCGGTTTCTCGATCCGCTCACCATCCTCGAACAGGAGATGGAAGGCGAGCGCGGCGGCCTCTCCCACAACCTGCACACGAGCCTCGACTACGACTTCAACGACAAAAATACGCTGTCGCTTTCGGCCATCGTGAGCCATCGGGGCCGAACCGGCGATGAACTCAACACCTACGACGAGCGCGACGCCGACAAGAATCTCACCTACCGCTATACCCGCACCACCGATGGAGACGAGACGGATTTCGACATGGAATACCGGCTCTCGTTTAAGCGCGTAATGACGCCACGCGAACATGAGCTTTCCATTGAAGCCAACTACGAGACCGAGCAGGAAGACGAGTTTGAACGGTTCGCAGAACGCACCCTGTCACTCGACGACCCCGACGCCCCAGGCACCATCGCCGACCGGCAAGAGGTGGATGAGACCGCCCGCGAGCGCGAGGCAGAACTACAGGTGGATTACGTCCGCGCCCTCGGCGAGCAGGTTCGTCTGGAACTCGGCTACGAGGGCGAGCAGGAGTGGGTCGATGAAACCTTCTACTCCGAGAGCCTCAACGACGAAGGCCTCTTCGCGCCCGACGCTGACCTCAACAACAGGTTTACCTACACCGAACAGCAACACTCGGCCTATGGCATCCTGGGCACGCACCTCGGGCGCTTCGGTGTGCAACTCGGTGTGCGGCTCGAACAGGCGCTCACAAAGTTCGACCTGACGACCACGGGCGAGACGTTTGAGAACAGCTATTTCAGCATCTTCCCCAGCGCCCACCTCTCCTACGAATTGAACAAGGCCAACACGTTCAAAGTCAGCTACTCGAAGCGCGTCCGGCGTCCAAATGAGTGGCAACTGAATCCGTTCGGCGATTACGATGACCCGACCTCCATTCGCGTGGGCAATCCGTACCTCACGCCCGAGTACACGCACAGCGCCGAGGTGAGCTATTCGCGGCTGGGCGAAAATTACACGCTCATGCTGGCCCCTTACGCCCGCTACACCGTCGATGAGATTTCGTGGCGTGAACGCATCACCGAGGAGGGCGTCACGATCCTCACCTTCGAGAACTTCGATACCGAAGAATCCTACGGAGCCGAACTCATTGGCTCGCTGACAATGGGCGAATGGCTCAAGAGCAACGCCAGCCTGAATGCGTACAAACGCGTGACAGAGGCGGGCACGCTGTCGTCGGAGTTGTCCAATGACGCCATTGGCTTCCGCACGCGGCTGTCTGCCACCGCTGAAATCCGCCCGGACTTACAACTGCAACTCTCACAGTCCTACCGCTCGCCGATGAACATCCCCGGTGGACGCATCGCTGCCGAGCATCGCACAGATCTGGCGCTCCAGCAGAAGGTATTCTCGGGCAAGGCCAGCCTGAACCTGCGCGTCCGTGATCTCTTCGGTGCCCCGAATGAACTGATCGAACGCGACCTGGAACGGTACTACCAGGAATACTTCCAGGAACGCAATTCCCGCAGTCTGCAACTCTCCTTTCGCTACAACTTCGGCCAGAGCGGCGGCAACAGCGGCGACCGTGGTGGAAGACGGCGCGGGCGTGGTCGTCGTTAAGAACATCGCATCTCGAAAAAAGACTTGCACGTAAGACGGGTAATCTTGATTTTGGCAGTCCCTATCCATCTAATCCCCACCGCCATGTCTCGCCTTTTGCTTGCCTGCTGCCTTTTGTTCACTTTCTTCATCGTCTCCGCCTGTGGCGACCAGCCCGACGCCCCGGACCAGGCCGACGATGCTGCCCTGCTTGACGAGGCCCGCGCCATCCACGAGCGCGTCCTCACCATCGACACCCACGTCGATATCCCGTTCAACTATGCCACTGACGAGGTAGACCCCGGCCAGCGTGGCAACTTGCAGGTCGATCTGCCAAAGATGGAGGAAGGCGGTCTCGATGCGGCGTTCTTCATTGTCTATGTGGGCCAGACCGAGCGCACGCCGGAGAACTACGAACAGGCCAAAGCCGACGCGATGACGAAGTTTAACGCCATCCACCGAATGACCGACTCGCTCTACAGCGATCGCATCGAACTGGCCTACACGGCGGATGATGTAGAACGCATCCACGACGCAGGCAAGCTGGTGGCGCTCATTGGCATCGAGAACGGCTACGTCATTGGGAAGGATCTGGCATTGCTTGAGAAGTACCATAACCTCGGTGCCCGCTACATCACGCTGGCGCACGGTGGCCACAACGACATCGCCGACTCGTCCACGCCCCGCGAGAACCTGGGCGATGGCGAGAGCGAGCACGACGGCATCAGCGCGTTCGGTGAAGAGGTTATCGCCGAAATGAACCGACTGGGCATCATGGTGGATGTCTCGCACATCTCGAAAGCGGCCATGCTGGACGCCGTGCAGCTCTCGCAGGCACCCGTCATTGCCTCGCACTCCAGCACCCGCGCCCTCCGCGATCACCCGCGCAACATGGACGACGAACAACTGCTGGCGCTCAAGGAACATGGTGGTGTCATGCAGACGGTCGCGTTCAGCAACTATGTCAAAGATGATCCCGAAGAAAAAACCGCTGCCCTCGACTCGCTCCGCGCCCGTATGGGTATCGTAGACCGCGCCTCGTTTCAGGCACTGACGGAAGAAGAGCGCGAAGCTTACCGCGCCGAACGCGACGCCATCGACGCGCAGTGGCCCGGCCCTAACGTCTCCGACTTCGTGGATCACATCGACCATGCCGTCCAACTCATCGGCATCGACTATGTCGGCATCAGTTCAGACTTCGATGGAGGTGGCGGTGTGGATGGCTGGCAGGATGCCTCCGAAACGCTGAATGTGACGGCAGAACTGGTCCGGCGCGGCTACTCGGAAGAAGACATCGCCAAGCTGTGGGGCGGCAACCTGCTTCGCGTCCTCCGCGAAAACGAACGCGTCGCGCAGGAAATGCAGTGAGGCGATTAGGACGGATGTAGGTTGCGGACGGACACATAGGTCCGTCCCTACGAGCGGTATGATTGACGGGTATTGTCAGTCCTGCCAAGGGGTACCTGCCTGTCCATCGCAAATCGAAATTCGCAATTCGCAAATCCAACATGCCTTACTCTCGTCGTCACTTTCTCAAGACCTCTGGGGCGGTTGCGCTCGGGTTTGCAGGGTTTCAGACACTGATCGGATGTAGTGGCGGAAAGGTTCTTCCGTCACCACCGGACAGCTATGGTCCGTTGCTCACCGATCCCGTAGGGATACTCGATCTGCCCAACGGGTTCAGCTACCAGATCATCTCACGGGCAGGCGACACGATGGACGATGGCTTCGTTGTGCCCGGCCTGCCCGATGGGATGGCGACGTTTGAAGGCCCCGACGGCCTCACGCTGATCGTGCGCAACCATGAAGTCAACGCCAACGCGCCCGATACGCTGGGTGCCTTTGGCCCCGGCCACCGCCTGCTCGCCCAACTCGATCCAGGTAGCCTGTACGACGCGGGCAGCAACGGACAGCCCTGCCTCGGGGGCACCACCACGCTGGTCTACGACACCGAAGCGCAGCAACTCGTCAGCCAGCACCTGAGCCTCGCCGGGACGCTCCGTAACTGCGCAGGCGGGCCGACGCCGTGGGGTAGCTGGATCACCTGCGAAGAAACCGTCCAGCGCGCCGACGCCCGGTGTGCACACGACCATGGCTATTCCTTTGAAGTCCCGGCCTCGGCAGAACCCGGTCTGGCTGCGCCCGTCCCGCTTAAAGCGATGGGCCGCTTCAACCACGAAGCCGTCGCGGTGGACCCTAACTCGGGCATCGTCTATCAGACCGAAGATGCGCACGATGGCCTGCTATACCGGTTCATCCCTAACACCCCTGAACAGCTTGCAGATGGCGGACGGCTTCAGGCCCTTGCCCTTATTGATCAGCCGAGCCTCGATACTCGCAACTGGGATGATCAGACCATCGTGCCTGGCATGGAACTCGTGGTGGATTGGATCGACCTGGACGACATCGAAGCGCCGGAAAATGACCTGCGGCTGCGAGGCTTTGCTGATGGGGCAGCCCGATTTGCGCGGGGCGAGGGAATGTGGTACGGGAATGACGCCGTCTACTTCGCCTGCACCAATGGCGGGCGCGCCAAGAAAGGCCAGATATGGCGCTACGTGCCCAGCCCCGACGAAGGCACATCGGAGGAATCCGAAAACCCAGGCCGCCTCTCGCTCTTCATCGAACCCAACAACGGTGCGCTGGTCGATAATGCCGACAACCTCACCGTCGCGCCCTGGGGCGATCTTATTGTGTGCGAAGACGGCGGCGGCGAGCAGAACCTAGTGCGCGTCACGCCGGAGGGCGAAATCTCGCGGTTCGGGCACAACGCCGTCAGTAACTCCGAGTTTGCCGGAGCCACCTTCTCGCCCGATGGCAGCACGCTGTTCGTCAACATCCAGGGCAACGGCCTGACCCTGGCCATTACGGGGCCGTGGGAGGGGTAGAGTTACTGGTGTTCGGTTACTGGTTTAGAAACTGCAAACGACAAACCATCAACCAGAAACTACAAACCAACGCCTCACTCCACATCTAGCACCTTGTGTGTCTGTACGGACACGCGCCATGACGGATGAGCCAACGCAGTATCGATAGCGAGTTGGGTAGCTTCCTGGAGGCGTGGTCCATCTTCGGGTTGCAGCCAGCGCAACGGCACGCGGTGACCGCCCACCTCATGCACGCGCTGCCGCTCGGCGAAGGTGGCATAGGTATCCGGCAGGTAATCCGGCACGACCAGCTTTAATTCGTCGAAATACTCCAGCGTCAATTGATCTTCCGGCAGCTTGGGGCTGCACACGATCCAGTCTGGCCCGATGATGGCCTCGTGTTCATCATCCCAGCAGGCGTCCTGTAGGCGAACGGTGCCATTCGTCTCGATGGCGACCTGAAAGCCAGCTTCGTGTAGCGCGTGGATGAGTGCGGCATCTACTTGAAGCAGCGGCTCGCCGCCGGTGAGGACGCAAAACCGCACGTCGTCGCCAACGCCTTGCATCTGGATTGCCAGTTCGGCGGCGGCATAGGCATGGCTGCCCTCTTTGGTGAATTCGGTGTCGCACCAGCGCGGACAGTCGGCTCCGGTGCGGATGGCGTCGCGTTCGCGATCAGCGGCGTAGCCCGTCCACATGTTGCACCCGACGAAACGAACGAATACGGCAGGACGCCCGGCGAAAAGCCCTTCGCCTTGCAGTGTCTTCCAGATCGCTTTCACCCGGTACGTACGTGGGCGACGCGATGACTTGGAACGCTGTTGTATGTCTGCCTGGGCCATCAGTCCAGCCATCCTTTTGCTTTTGCTTCTTCGTAGCCTTTGGCCCGCAGGATCGACGCAGGGTTGTCAAGCTTGCCGTAGCCCCACTCGTTGTAGGTTGTGCGGTCGCCGTTGTAGTCGGTGTGCGAAAGGTCGCGGACGATGTCGAGCACGCCGAGGTCGTGGGCCAGCTTCCAGGTCTCTGCCTTCGTCAGGTACATCAGCGGCGTGTGGATGCGCAGGTCTACATCTAGCGCGAGCGACATCGTCGTCTGCATGGCATCAACAAAGACACGACGACAATCAGGGTAGCCGGAGTAATCGGTCTGGCACATACCTCCAACGAGGTCGTGGATGCCTTTCGTGTAGCCCCGGCTCGCGGCGATGGAGAGAAACACGGCATTACGGCCTGGCACGAACGAGGCAGGCAAATCAGGATTCTGCTCGTGTTGCCCCGAAACGTCTTTGTCATGCTCCGTCAGCGCCGACCCCTGCAACATCCCTCGAACATCCACGATCTCAAACGGCACCCCGGCCTGATCGGCTATCGTGCGGGCCTGCTGCAACTCGACTTCGTGCTTCTGCCCATACTGAAAGCCGATAGCTTCGATGTGCTCGAATTGCGCTGTAGCCCAGTACAGGCAGGTGGTAGAATCCTGCCCGCCGGAAAAAAGCACCAGGGCCGTCTTGTTGGATTGTATTTCCATGATTCAAGATTAAAAAGGTACATCGCTCACAAGGTAACGCGCTCCAGGCAAAAAGGAGTCCTGGCAGACTTGGATACTTTGCGAAGTCCGAACCCGAAAATAAACCAGACGTATGCAGGAGCCTGAAATACAACTTCACTCGCGGACAACCTGATGACTGAGATAAAGAACATCCACCTTTCCGAAAAACTGGAGCAGCTACAAGAGCAGGCGCTCGAAAACACACGCCAGTCGCTGGCGCACATGGCCGAGCGGGGCATCCGGCCTGAAGGCCAGTTTGGGCTTTTCCTCCCTCCCGAAAGCCGCCAACGCGAAATCCACCGCCTGCCCTACGAGCACAACACCCAGCAAGTCGTCGTCTACGAAACCGAGCAGGGGGAATTCTCGGCCCTTTGCCCCTTCAGTGGCCTGCCCGACTTCGGTGTCTTGCGCATCGAATATGTGCCGGGAAGCTGGCTCGTCGAACTCAAAAGCCTCAAATACTACATCCTCTCGTGGCGCAACATCGGCGCGGCGCAGGAAGATATCACGGCAACGATGTACGAGGACCTGATGCGTCACCTCGAAGACCCCGCTCATCTGCAAGTGACCACCATTTACAACGTGCGCGGCGGCATCAACACGACCTGCACGGTGGATAGTCGGGAGCAGGGATGAGCGTTGCTAACATGTGGCTCCTTGCAGTCGCCGTCATTGGCTGCGCAGTCATTCTGTTCGCTTCGCTCACGTCATTTAATTTTTGGATCAAGCAATGACCAATAACGCGGGCGAAGCGAGCCTAATGACCGCACATTATGCCGCTGAGGCCGACGAGAGCGAACCGGGCAGGGCTTCTTGCATCTTGACTTGCTTACCAAGGATTTCCTCTATCTTAAACTTCCAAAGGCCCCCGCCCTTGATCCACACTTTAATCGAGGTGTCGTCGTGGAGATGTAAGGCAAAATTGACGATATGCTGGTTCCCGGCCCACCATTTGACGGAGTCTACATCGCCGAGGTATACGGTCTGGCTGTAGCGCCCCGCCCACCCAATCCCGGAGAAAACAACCCGGTCTTGATAGAGCTGTGCCTTTGGAAAAAGCAAGAAACGATGGGCAAATCGAAAACGGCTTTTCAGCAAGGGCTTTTCAGCGGCTGGCGTTTTATTGCTCACTACTTTGTCCTCTTTAAACGGTACCTCAACGCGGGAGCCTCGGATTCCAACCTACGCTGCAAGAATACAATTTCCAGAAACTAGAACATCCGGGGGGATTCTGCAATTTGGAGACGCAATCGTTGCGTTATCAGGCGCGCCATATCATTTCGGAACAACAAAAACGACGAAGACAAACTAATTTGGGCCGTTTCGCTCCAGAGGACCTCTTAGTCAAAAATCAAGCCCAACGGAGAAATAGAGACGTCGTTTGCCGAAACGCTGGCCGTTGTGGGGCCACGCCCAGTCAAGCCGGACGGGGTAGCCGAGCAGAATGGTACGCAACCCCAGCCCAACCCCGACGAGCGGGTCGTCGAAGACCCGGTCGCCCTGCTCATCGGTGCGGAAGACGTTGAAACGCTTATCAAAGCCGCGCCCGCCCCAGACGGTACCGGCATCCATAAAGGCCGTGCCCTGGATGTTGTAGAGTGGGAGAATGGGAATCGGGCCCGGCAGCAACGCCGCCACGATAGGAAAGCGAAATTCTGTGTTGAGCAAACCAAAGTAGGAGCCGTTCTGCGCGTTGATGTTATATCCGCGCAGGGGCATGACGGGTGTGGCAAAAACGAAGTCGGCAATGTCCGTGATCGGGAAGCCGTTGTCTGGATCGATCTCGCGGTTGATCCAGTTTTGCACGCCGGAAGAATAGAACAATTGTGGGTCTGGCCCGAAGGAACCCCCCCCCCACCC
>DATGCC010000146.1:0-3777 GCA_035312345.1 Rhodothermales bacterium | reverse complement strand
GCGGCTTTGCGGGCCGGGTAGCTGAAGAAGGTGTCTATGCTTGCTGGAGTGTCGGGCAATCTAATCAGCCTGGCAACCTCGTAAGCGGCGTGGCGTACAGCGTTCATATCCACTACAATGAGCCTCTTCATGTTCGACCGTATTACATCTGATCCTGCGATTCTTGGTGGCAAACCCTGTATTAAGGGCACCCGCATCAGCGTCGAGTTGATTCTGGAATGGGTAGCCGAGGGCGCTACCGTCGATAAGATGCTGGAGGCCTATCCGCATCTGGAGCGGGAGGATGTAGCGCAGGCGTTGCGTTATGCGGCCCGTTTTATGGAAAATGAGGTTGTAATAACGACAGGCACAACAGTGTGAGGCTCCGTGACGCGCATCTGCTCACCGATGAGAACATCCATCCAGACGTTGTCCGATTTTTGATGGATGCTGGATTCGATGTACTTGATGTCAAATCAACTGCATTGGTCGGAAGCACAGATCTGCATCTTGTGCAACGAGCACGTATCGAAGAGAGGGTCATAGTAACCCATGATCGTGATTTTGGACGATTGGTGTTTGCAGCGCAGGAGGCCTATTGGGGTATATGGTATCTCCGTCCAGGGCATCTCGAGCCTGCTTTTACCATCACTACCATTCGTGCTGTGTTAGCACAAGACCTGACGCTGGAACCTCCTTTTACGCTGGTTGCCGAACAGCGGCAGGGGCAGGTGAAAATCAGGCTTCGTCATTTGAGTTAGCACATTGGCTACTCGTAGCGTAGCGCGTCGATGGGGTTGAGGGCGGCGGCTTTGCGGGCCGGGTAGAAGCCGAAGAAGATGCCCACGCCCGCTGAGAAGATCAGCGCGATGAACACTGTTTCAGGCGACACCACGGTGTTCCAACCGGTGAAGCGGCCCAGCAGCGACGCGCCGGCAAAGCCAATCCCAATACCAATCAGGCCGCCCAGCAGGCTCATCACAATGCTCTCGACGAGGAACTGGGTCAGCACGTCGTAGCCGCGCGCGCCAATCGCCATGCGGATGCCGATCTCGCGGGTGCGCTCGGTGACGGAGACAAGCATGATGTTCATAATCCCGATGCCGCCCACCAGCAGCGAGATCGACGCGATGGCGGCCAGCAGGAGGGTCATCACTTCGGTGGTGCCCGAGGCGGTTTCGGCGAGGTCGGTCTGGTTGCGGATGGTGAAGTCGTCTTCCTCCCATTCCGAGAGGTCGTGGCTCTCGCGCATGATGAGGCGGATTTCCTCCTGGGCAGCAGGGATGTCGCTGGGCGAAAAGGAACTGGCGAGGATTTGCCCGATGAAGCTCCACCCGCTGAGGCGGTTTCTGACCGTTGTGTACGGCGCGAGGATCACGTCGTCCTGGTCGTTGCCTTCGGGTGTCTGGCCTTTCTCAGCCATCACGCCAATGACTGTAAAGGGCACGTTGCGCAGGCGCACCTGTTGCCCGACAGGGTCTTCGCCGGGGAAAAGGTTGTCGGCCACGGTCTTGCCCAGCAAGGCCACTTTGCGTTGCGAACGCACATCGTTCTGGTCGAAGAACAGCCCGGCAGCGACTTGCCATTCTCGCACCACCGGGTAGGAGGTCGAGACGCCGTGGATGGAACTGCGCCAGTTGCCCTGCCCGCCGACGACCTGCGTGCGTGTCATGATGACGGGTGAGACGCCGGAGAGCGTCAGGCTTTCCCGCTCCAGCTTTTCGGCGTCTTCCAGCGTCAGGCGGTTGAAGCTGCCTGCGCCCCGGCTCACACCGCCCTGGTTGCTGGAGCCCGGCGTGATGACGATAAGGTTGGTGCCGAGGTTGTTAATCTGCTCCTCGATCTGCGACTGTGCACCCTCGCCGACAGCCACCATCACGATGACGGCACCTACGCCGATGATGATGCCGAGCATCGTCAGCAGCGTCCGCATCTTGTTTTTGACGATGCTCTTCGTGGCGACTTTAATGAGCGTGGATGCTTTCATGGGGTTCTGGTTTGGGGTTCAACGTTCAGGGTTCAAGGTTCAAAGAAAGGCCCCCTACTACACCTTGAACCTCGAACTTTGAACGTTAAACGTTTACTGCTTCGGCTTCCTCGAACTGCTGCAAGTCGGTGCTGGCGAGGCGGCGGTCAATGACGGGTTCGTCGCGGATGATGAGGCCATCGCGGAGTTCGACGAGGCGACGGGCATAGAGCGCAATGTCGGTTTCGTGGGTGACGAGCAGTACCGTCATGCCCTGGTCGTTGAGTTCTTGAAAGAGCGCCATCACTTCGATGGAGGTGCGGCTGTCGAGGTTGCCGGTGGGTTCGTCGGCGAGGAGGATGGCAGGTTCGGTTACCAGGGCTCGTGCAATGGCGACGCGCTGTTGCTGTCCGCCAGAGAGTTCATTCGGCTGGTGGTCGAGCCGGTCGCCAAGGCCCACTTTCGCGAGCGCATCGGATGCCATCTTTTTGACATCCCGCTTCTTGCCGCTCCGGTCGTAGAGCAAAGGCAGTTCGACGTTTTCAAGCGCCGTGGTGCGGGCGAGCAGGTTGAATCCCTGAAAAACAAAGCCAATTTTCTGATTGCGAATGTCGGCGAGCTTGTTCTTGCCAAGCTTTTCGACCTGGATACCGTCGAGGTAGTAGCTGCCGTCCGTCGGATAATCGAGGCCGCCGATGATGTTCATCAGCGTCGATTTGCCGGAGCCGGACGCACCCATGATGGCGATCATTTCGCCACGGGCCACGGTCAGGTCTACACCACGCAAGGCATGCACCTGGTTCTTACCCATTGTGTAGACCTTCGTAATGTGCTCTATGCGAATGACGGTATCGTTCATATTTTTATGGTCATTATGTTCGCTTCGCTCACGTCATTAGGCTCGCGATGCTTGCCGTCACTGGTCATTGGCGGCATCGTTCCATCAATGACCAATGACAGCGAAGCACCTGACGCGCCGCAGGCGCAACTGACAGCGAACGAAGTGAGCCTAGAATCCGCCGGGACGTCGCCGACCGCCTTGCTGCTGGCTCTGGAACGGGTTGGTCGATGCCGAAGGGGTTTCTCCCTGCGAGACGCCTGCGATAACCTGCATTCCTGGCTCGATAGTGCGGCCCATGATTTCGGTGGATTCTCCATCGGTGATGCCGGTGCGTACAGGAGCGATGGCAAGGTTGCCGGTTTCATCGACATACCAGAGCATCGTCATGCCGGAGCGTCCCTGACGACCGCCGAAGCCCCCAAAGCCGCCTTGACCTCCACCGGGGCCGAAGCTGCCCTGGTCGCCACCACCGAAGCCACCCTGTCCGTTGCCCCGGTTGCCCTGCCGTGTGCTGTCGCGGCGTCCACCGAAGCGCTCGCGGAGAGAATCCGGTCTATTTTCGCGGGCTTGCTGGCGGCGGGCGCGCATCTCGGCGACCATGTCCTCCGTGGGGCGGAAGCGCAATGCAGCATTCGCCACCTTGAACACATCGCTGGCCGTCTCGATGAGAAAGTCGAGCGTGGCCGTCATGCCGGGCAGGAGGCGACCATCGTCATTATTTACATCCACGACGACTGTATAGTTGACCACGTTCTCTTGCATGCTCGACTGGAGCCGTACCTGTCGCACCGTGCCGATGAACGTGTCTTCGGGATAGGCCTGCACCGTGAAGCGTACTTCCTGCCCTTCCTCGATTCTGCCGATGTCGCTCTCATCCACCGACGCCAGGATTTGCAGCCGTGAAAGGTCGTTGGCGATGAGGAAAAGTTGCGGTGCGGAGAGGCTCGCCGCGACGGTCTGACCCACCTCCACATTGCGTTCGATGACCGTG
>DATGCC010000145.1:0-2155 GCA_035312345.1 Rhodothermales bacterium | reverse complement strand
CGCGCTGTGATTCCCTGATGCTCCCTTCTGCCATGCGCCGTAGGTTCTGGATTTTTTGGGGGACTGTCCTCTTGCTGGGGGGGGCCTGGCTGCCGGCCCGCTATCCCGATGGGGCACCGCCTGCGCATACCGGGGGCTTCGGTGAGCCAACATGCCAGGCGTGCCGTTTTGGGGGCGCACTGAATGAACCGGGCGGATCACTCGTTATTGAAGGTGTACCCAAAGTCTATCGCGCCGGGCAACGGTATGAGCTTACCGTCCAACTCACGCGGTCCGCGATGGCGAGCGGCGGCCTCCAACAGGCCGCCCGTTTGGCAGACGGGAGCCAGGCCGGGACCCTGGACCCGATGGATGGCCGCGTCGATGTAATACAGGACGATTCATCAGCGATCCAGTACGCCCAGCACGCCGATGGTGGCACCACCCTCAGTATGCCGGATACAGTCCGCTGGATGTTCACCTGGACGCCAGCGCAGGAAGAAACCGGAACCGTGGTGTTTCACGCCACTGCCAACGCCGCCAACGACGACGCCTCGGCTTTCGGTGATTTTATTTATACGGTTCAGGCACAGAGCAAGCCCTCTCTAAAATAGCATGGGGAGACCCGCACTCATTAAAGGCGAGTCTCCCCATGCTATTTGTACTATTGGTTGGTTTGTTACATTGTGTCGCTTATTTCGATGACACCACAGGCCATCCGGTCGCCTGCATCGCCGGAGGGTTGTGAGGTCAGGTCGTCTGCCCCAGCATGCAAGATGACGGCTTTGCCGACGATGGCGTTGGGGCCTTGCAGCGAGATGACGGTGTCGGTACGGTCGTAGGTGCCTGTACTATCGGCACTGGCTTCCAGGTTGCCGAGGTCGCCTACATGGCGCTGGTCCACTGCATTGTCGGGGGCTCCGTGCGGTGTGTCCGTCGGGTTGAAATGGCCGCCTGCCGAGCCAGCGTCCGGGGCACTGCAATCTCCTGTCTCGTGGATGTGGAAACCGTGCTGGCCTTCGGGCACGCCCATCACCTCAGCCACGACGCGGACCCCACCGCCCATCTGCGTGAAAGTGACCGTACCGCTGGCATTGAAGCCTTCAGTAGGCGCGAGTTGTGCAGTTGCTTCTGCGGGCGTCGGCTGTTCGATCCGGGCAGAGTCGGTAGCCGTGGCATCGTCGGTGTCGGTTGGTTCTGGGTTTTCGGTGCAGGCCGAGAAGAGCATAAAGCTACCCAGGAGCGCCATCCAGCCTGTATTTTTCAGCGAGGTTTTCATCGTTTGGTTGATTTTCTATGGGAAGAACCCGTTATGATGCTTGTCGCATGCCGAATATACAATACCTCGTCGGTCGAGATAGCTTGTGGAGCCGCAAGCCGAAGGGGATTACACGAGTTTGTCAAGATTTTCCATGTTACAGCTTGTTGCGGATGGTCTGGGGAAGCGATTCGGGCGGCGGGTGCTGTTCCGCAACCTGTCTTTTATGCTACGTGGGGGGCAGACGCTGGCGGTGACGGGGGCCAACGGCGCAGGTAAATCGACGCTCCTGCGCATTCTGGCAGGCGTCATGCGCCCGACGAAGGGCACCGTTGCGCTTACCCGCAGAGGCCGTGCCCTCCCCGGCGAAGAGCATCCCTTGCGAACGGGTCTGGTAGCACCCTACCTGAACGTGTACGATGGCTTTTCGGCCTGTGAGAACCTGCAATTCCTTGCACGAGCCCGACAGTTGCCAGAGGCTCCCGAGCGCATCGAAGCGGTGCTGGAGATGGTGGCGCTCGCGTCCCGCGCCGACGATCTGGTGGGTACCTATTCCTCTGGCATGAAGCAGCGCGTTAAATATGCCGCTGCACTGCTGGCTGAGCCGTGGCTACTCCTGCTCGACGAACCCTCTGCCAACCTCGACGCGGCCGGTCTTGACATGGTCGAGCGGGTTATGGCCCATCAGCGCGAGGCCGGGCGGATCCTGGTCATTGCCACGAACATTGCCGCCGAGGCGGAGCAGGGCGATACGGTGATTCGTATCGAGGACTTTTGCTAGTGCCGCATGCGCGTTGCTGTGACGGATAGGGCATCGGCAGATTGGAGCCTGGGCAGGCGGCAAGCGGCTTTGATAGGGCCCCTGTGGAACCTACTTTGTGGCGGCACTCCTCGATGGTTTGGTAAAGTGGAGCAAGC
>DATGCC010000144.1:0-3485 GCA_035312345.1 Rhodothermales bacterium | reverse complement strand
AATTAACCTCGCATCAGCGCTTTATTCCGAGGCATCATCGTCATCTTTTCCTTCGGCATCGAAATTCAGCGCGGCCGAGTTGATGCAGTAGCGCAACCCCGTCGGCTGCGGGCCATCTTCGAAGACATGGCCGAGGTGGCTCTCGCAGTTGGCGCATAGCACCTCGGTGCGCACCATGCCGAAGCTGCGGTCCTCCTCCATCTCAACGTTGCCCTCATCGACGGGTGTGTAAAAGCTGGGCCAGCCACTCCCCGACTCATACTTTGCCTCGGCATCGAACAGCGGCGTGCCACACGCGGCGCAACGATACACTCCGTCTTCTTTATTGGTGTAGTATTCGCCCGAAAAAGCAGGTTCGGTGCCTTTCTGGCGCAGGATGCGGTACTGCTCCGGCGTTAGCTCCTCGCGCCATTCGGCGTCGGTTTTCTGCACTTTGGTAGCCATATGATCAAAGGGTTGATGGACAAAATCCGTAACAGGTGTTAGTGTCTTGAGCAGAGCCCGCGTTACGCAAATAGCGCCTTCTCACGCCCCAAAACCCAATTCCTGATCTCATGCTGTCAACCCGTGCTGACAGGCACCGTTCCGTCAATTGCCAAGCTGACCGAAGCCGCTGACCTGCGGTTGCACCTTGCTCTTGTCTCCCGCGATGACGATCAGCATGTCCTCAGGCCGCAGGTATTCCTGCGCAATACGCTGCACGTCTTCCGGCGTGACGGCGTAAACGTTCTGGACGTAGTTCGTCAGGTAGCTCTTCGGCAAACCATGCAGGTCGAGGAAAGCCAGCTGGTTGATGATGCCGCCCCGCGACGAGTTTTGCAGCACGAACGTCCCGGCCATATAGTTCTGGATACCTTCGAGTTCGTCCTGTGGCGGCGGCTCCTCGCGCAGGCGTTCGATCTCGTTGAAAATCTCCTGAATGGCAGGTCCCGTCACGTCCGTCGTGATAGCCGCCACTTCGGCCCAATACGCATCGCGATAGCGCGTCGAGACCTGGCTGAACGGCGAGTAGGTGTAGCCTTTGTCTTCACGGATGTTGCTGGTGATGCGCGAGCCAAAGGAGCCGCCGAGCAGCGCATTCGTCACCTGCAACGCCACGTAATCCTCCTGTGACGGGTCGATGACGGGCAAACCAATGTAGACATTCGACTGCGCCGCGCCCGGCTGATCAACGATATGTACTATGCGCTCGCTCTGCGGAGTGGCCTCAACCATCTCGGCTGCCGCCCCTTGCTGCCAGTCACCAAACGCATCGCGGATAGCGCGTTCCATAGCGCGCTTGTTGAACTTGCCAGAGACATACACATGCGTTCGCGCCGCACCTGCGTTGGCGTCGTAGAACGCATGGATGTCATCCAGCGTGTAGCGCTGAAGCATCGCTTCCGTCGGGAAGATGCGCCCGTAGGGATGATTGCCGTACATCTCGCCACGAAACTTCGCCAGGGCCTGACTCTGCGGCTGCGAGGTCTGAATACCGAGTGTGCGCAGCCGGTCGCGCTTGAGCCGTTCTACCTCGGATTCGGGGAACGCCGGATTCTGAAGCACATCGGCCATCAGGGCAACGAGGTCGGGGCCGAACTCGGACAGTACATCGCCATTCACGAATGTCTGATCCAGCCCAACGCCGATGTTGACAGAGCCGCCCATGCGAGCGGCTTCCTGTGCGATCTGCGTGGCGCTACGCGACGTGGTGCCTTCCTTCAGCAAATCGCCTGTCAGATCCGCGAGCCAGACCTGCTCCGATTCTTCGTTGATGTTGCCCGTACGCATGATGACGTTGACCGTCACTTTGGGCAACGCGCCATATTCGACGAGCGTCGCTTGTAGGCCATTTTCGAGTTCAAACGTCGTCGTTTCAGGGAGATTGAAAGCTTTCGGCTCGCCGCCTTCGGGGGGGGCTTGCTGGGCCAAAACCGGCATCACCAGCACAAACGCCAGCACGCCGATCCATAGAATTCGCTTCGATAACATGGTTTTCTTTTGCTTAAATGTGGGAAACACGAAAATGGAATCGGAGTGCATTAGCCCGTCGGCTGCTGAACGGCTGGATTTTCCGGCTCGACGGTAAGGACGGTGCGGTTCGTCGGACGCAGGTATTCCTGCGCGGTCTTCATCAGGAGTTCCGGCGTCACCTTTTTGAATTCGGCTTCCAGGTCGTTGATGCGGCTCGGGTCGTCGTCGAAGAGCGCGAAGGACGCCAGCAGGTCGGCGCGTCCAAATCCGAAGAAACCACCCATTGAATCGTAGAGGTTGGAGCGTAGCTTGACGATGGCACGGTCCAGTGTTTCCTGATCCACCGGCTCGGTGCGCACCTGTTCGATAGCGGCGTTGGCGGCAGCCATGATCGAATCTGCCGGGACGTTGCTGTCGTGGAAAAGCGAGACGGTCCAGAGCATCGGGCCGTTGTAGTTGAACATGTTGCCCAGCAGATTAATACCGCCGTTGACGTTGCCCGTCAGCCCCTCCTCCTGCACCAGCTTCTGGTGGAGCATGCTGTCCTCACCCTGCAACACGATCTGGTCGAGCAGGCCCATCGCGTAGTATTCCGGCGTATTGCGCTCCGGCATGTGATACGCAAAAGCCAGCGCCGGGCGCGTGGCGAGGCGGTCCGTTTTGCTAAATCTTTTTTCCTCTTCCTGGCGAGGCTCCGTCAAATCTGGTGTCTCCGGTAATTCCGCAGCAGGTAGATCGCCGAAATACTCTTCAATCATGCCCAGCGCTTCGGTCGACTCAAAATCACCGACGACCACGACGACAGCGTTGTTGGGCGAGTAGAAGGTGTCAAAGAACTGCTGCACATCCTCCAGCGTGGCGGCGTCAAGATCGGTGAGTTCGCCGTAGAAGTTGTGGGCATTGTACCAGTTCTCGTTGGCATATTGTGGCAGGTCGAGCCACGGGAAGCCCCCATACGGCTGGTTGATGACGTTGACCTTGACCTCGTTTTTGACGACATCCTGCTGGTTCGTCAGGTTGTCCTGCGTGATGGCGAGGCCACGCATCCGGTCCGCTTCGGCCCAGAGCGCCGTTTCCAGCTTATGTGCAGGCAAGATCTCGAAATAGTTGGTGAAATCGAAGCGGGTGGAGCCGTTGAGCACGCCACCGTTGCGCTGCACGAGCTTGATGAACTCCATCTTGCCCAGGTTCTCCGACCCCTGAAACATCATGTGCTCGAAGAGGTGGGCAAAGCCCGTCCGGTCGCGGGGCTCGTTGCGGAAGCCTATGTTGTAATAGACCGCCACGACCACCGTCGGTGCGGTGTCGTCGGGCGAGAGCACGACCTTGAGGCCGTTGTCGAGCGTGTGGTATTCAACGGGCACGCTAAATGAGCTTGCTTCGGGCGTGCTCGTTTCGTCGCCCTGGCAGGCCGTCAGGGTAAGGCCCAGGCTGCATAGCAGCAGGAGCAGGCTAATCCTTCGCATGAATAGTCCTCGGATGGTGAAAAGCGGTGGTAATTCCTTAGCAGATGAGAAACCGGCGTACGGCAG
>DATGCC010000143.1:0-17468 GCA_035312345.1 Rhodothermales bacterium | reverse complement strand
AAAATTGCTTAGTGATTTGCTTAGTAAATTCCCTGAAACTGGAAGATAGCACAGAGGGTCAAGAGGTACAAAGATGTTTTTCAAGCTATTTTAGCCTGTTTTTCCTTTGAATCCTGTCGAAACCCTGCCCAGGTTCGAATCCTGCCCCCGCTACCGAACGAGACGCCGGGCCATTTTATGGCTCGGCGTCTTTTTTTGCACATATCACACCCTGCTTTTTTTCCGCTCCCCTCTAAAGCATGGCTCATTGCTAAAGGAACAAGGCTATGTCTGTCAAATATCACCAATCACTGATATGATGATAGGTATCCTATGCTTCTCGCTACAGAACAGACCACACGCCATAAGGCAAAGCTCTTCCGCGGCTTTGCGGATCCATCGCGTCTTTCCATCCTCGAAAGCCTACTGAACGGCCCCCACTCTGTTAGTGAGGTTGTCGAGGTGACGGGGCTCAACCAACCCAACGTCAGCAACCACCTGCGTTGCCTCGCGGACTGCGGCCTCGTGCAGAGCGAACAAGACGGACGCTTCGTGTACTACGAACTCAGCGACCCACGCGTGGCCGGGCTCATCGGCCTGGCCGAGAAATTGCTTGCGGACGTGGCGCATGGCGTCCACGCCTGCACCCGCTACGACGAGGCGAAAAACACATGAGTAGTAAGGCCGAAAATGTACTTGAGGTGCCAGTCTGCGGTATGGACTGCGCTGGCTGTGCCCGCACCGTGCAACAGGCCGTGGCTGGCGTTCACGGTGTTCGCTCAGCCGACGTCTTGCTCTCAACAGAGAAAGCCATTGTCAACCTGGACCCTGCTGCCCCAGCCTCTCTCAACGACATCATTCAGGCCATTGAGCGCACAGGGTACAGCGTACCACGCGAAGAAGGTGCCGACGTAGCAGAGAGCCGGGCAGCAGAACTCTCCCGCCGTGTGCTGTGGCTCTTCGGGCTCATCTTTGGGGTGGTGCTGCTCGTCGTGGTAGCTGGCGAATGGCTCGGCTTGTTTGCTCCTGTAACCGAAGCCGTACCGATGCCCGTCGGGATCGGTCTCGTACTCCTTCTCGGCTATCCAGTCTTTCTACAGGTCGTGCGGGCAGCCTTGCGCGGTCGCGTTATTGCTCACACACTTATGGCGTTCGGTGCCGTGGCTGCTCTCCTCGCAGGCGAGTGGGTGACGGCGGCCGTCGTCGTCTTTTTCATGCGGGTAGGCGACTACGCCGAGCGCTTCACTACCGAGCGCGCCCGGGAATCGGTGCGCTCGCTCACCCGCCTGGCCCCGCAGATGGCTCGCATTGAGCGTGGCGGTATGGTACAAGAGATCCCAGTAGATGAGGTCCAGCCTGGCGATGTCGTCCTCGTTCGTCCCGGAGAACGCGTGCCCGTCGATGGCGAGGTGCTGGAAGGGCAAGCCACCGTGGACCAGGCGGCCATCACAGGCGAAAGTATGCCGGTGGAAGCCGGACCGGGGACGACGGTGTACGCCGCGACCATTGCCACGCTGGGTGCCCTGCGCATCCGGGCGACGGCGGTCGGGCGCGACACTACGTTTGGCCGCGTCATCCAGATGGTAGAAGAAGCGGAGGGCCAACGCGGCGAGGTGCAGCGCTATGCGGATCGTTTCTCGGCCTACTACCTGCCCGTCGTTGCGCTCATCGCGGCAGGCACCTACCTCTTTAGCCGCGATCTCATGGCGACCGTGGCGGTGATGGTGGTGGCCTGCTCCTGTGCTTTCGCGCTCGCCACACCCGTAGCTATCCTTGCGTCCGTTGGGGCGGCAGCGAAGCGGGGTCTGCTCATCAAGGGGGGGCGATATATCGAGGCCCTGGCAAAAGCCGATGTCGTACTTGTCGACAAAACGGGGACACTCACGCTCGGGCAGCCCTGCATCATGGAGATTGTCTGCCTCAACGGGCTCTCCGAGAATGATCTGCTCACGCTCGCGGCCTCAGCGGAGCGGCACTCGGAGCATCCGCTGGCAGAGGCGGTGCGCCAGCGAGCCACCGAGCAAGGGCTTGCCCTTCAGGAGCCAAGTGCCTTTGAAGCTATTCCGGGACACGGGATCAGGGCACAAGTGGCAGGCCGGGAAGTCGTCGTCGGCAGCGCCCGCCTGGCACCCGAAGCGGCACAAGCGGAGGCGGTGACATCGCTACACGCCACGGGCCGAACGCTGCTCTTTGTAGAGATCGATGGCAAGGCGGCGGGTGTGCTCGCTGCGGCCGATGCCGAACGCCCGGAAGTGCCCGCAGCCCTGGAGGCATTACGCAACCTGGGCATCGCGCATATCGAACTCCTCACGGGCGACCATGAGCGCACCGCAGCCGCGCTGGCCTCTCGGCTGGGATTGCGCTACCAGGCCGAACTCCTGCCCGAAGATAAGATCGAAGTGGTGCGACAGTATCAGGCCGAGGGCAAAACCGTCGTCATGATCGGGGATGGCGTCAACGATGCCCCCGCCCTTGCGCAGGCCGATGTCGGTATTGCTATGGGAGCCGCTGGCACGGACGTCGCCATCGAAGCGGCGCATGTCGCGCTCATGCGGGACGACTGGACGCTCGTACCGGAGCTCTTTCGTATTTCCCACCGAACGATGGGCGTCGTGCGCCTCAACATCGGCTTCACAGCCCTCTACAACGTCGCCGGGCTGACGCTGGCCGCCCTGGGTATTCTTCCGCCCATTCTGGCCGCCGCTGCACAGTCACTGCCCGACCTCGGCATCCTGGCTAACTCGGCCCGGCTCATCCGGCAGTAAGATCGTCGACGTATTTGTGAACGGTGCAACAATCCCTCTCTTCCTTCAAACTGCAAGCCGCAGGTTGCCTGGTCCAAGGCTGCTCTTACAGATGAAAACGAAGCACTACAAAAGCCTCATCCACTTGCTTGCCTTGGCGCTGCTTTTCTGCGCCGTAGTGCCGTGTGATTTAATCGAGCTTGCTGCGGTGTCTTCTGGCACCGAGCCTCCCTTTGCAAAGGATCACGTTTTCAAGTCTGGGTCTACTGTAGACGAATCGGGGGGCGAGTTGGCAGTGAGTGCAGCAGTGAAACTCGTCCACGTTGACTGCTGTGCTGGATGCCTGATGTGCTGCACGAGCTACACAGAGACGCAGGCGCTGGGGCTACTCACACTGAGCGGCACGACGAAGCTAAAGGACTTTTTTATGGCGCAGGCCCCCCTGGGATCTCCCCTCTCGATCTGGCGTCCGCCACGCATCTAGGCTGCTCTGTGCGCATGAGCGCACGCCTTGATGCATAGCTCCCAACTTTTCTTGGACCAGATCAATCTCCTTGGATAACAACCCTATGGCATACCTACGTCTTTCCATCACACTTCATTCTGTACCTTCGCTCTTCCTGCTTGGCTTCCTCTTGACCACACCGCTCCGAGCCCAAGAAACCGCATCGCACGTCTACAGGGCGCTTGTTCAGGATGCCCATCACGAAGAACCGCTCGCCGGCGTGAACGTCAGCGTCGAAGGCACAACCATCGGAGCCGCCACAGGCTCAGACGGACACGTAACGGTGACTGGCATCCCCGCCGGACGGCAGACGATTGTCTTCTCTTTCATCGGCTTCGAAACGACCCGACGCACGTTCACTTTCCCTCTCGACACCCCCAACGAGGTGCAAGTGGTCCTGCTTGAGGAGGCGCATGGGGAGTTGGAAGAAATCGCGGTCAGCGCCACGCGCACAAGCCGCACCATTTCTGATCAGGCTACACGCATCGAGATTATCGCCGGTGAAGAGATCGACGAGAAAATCTCCATGGAGCCTGCCAACATTTCGATGCTGCTCAACGAGTCGCCCGGCATTACGGTACAGCAGACCTCGGCTGTTTCGGGCGGGGCGTCCATCCGCATCCAGGGTCTTGATGGCCGCTATACACAGATCCTGAAGGACGGCTTCCCTCTCTATGGTGGCTTTTCGGGCGGGCTCTCGCTCCTGCAGGTGCCCCCCCTAGATCTTCAGCAGGTGGAGGTCATCAAAGGCCCCTCGTCAACGCTCTACGGCGGCGACGCCATTGCAGGCCTCGTCAACCTTGTCTCGAAGGGTCCGGCAGAAGCAGCCGCATGGTCCCTCCTTGCCAATGCCACCTCTGCTGGTGGCTACGACCTGGGCGGCTTTTACAGGGCTCGCGGTGAGCACCTGGGCATGACCTTTCTGGCCTCGGGTAACGTGCAGAGGGCCTATGACCCGGACGACGACGCCTTCTCAAACCTACCGGATACCCGCCGCCTGACGGTAAGCCCGAAGCTTTTCTATTACCCGGCTGCGCGCACGACGCTCTCCATCGGCCTTACGGGCACGTTCGAAGACCGTGAAGGCGGCGACCTCGACGTGCTTGAGCACGGACCGACGGCAGACCGTACGTTCTTCGAGCAGAACAAGTCAACGCGGCTCACCTCACAGGCCCGATTAGACCACGGCCTGGGCGCCCCCCTGCACGAGGTCTTCGGAGGCGAAGGGATGGTCACGCTCAAGAACAGCGTTAGCCTTTTCGACCGGACGATTGAGGTGCCAGAGCACCGCTTCGACGGGCAGCAACTCGCGACGTACTCCGAAGCCTCCCTCCTTCTGACCCGCGAGACGCACGACTTTGTTGTCGGCCTCGACCTGCGCACGGATGCGTTCCGAGAACATACTGCCAGCGCAGTCATGGCGCGGGACTACTCGTATGCGAGCGCGGGTGCTTTCGCACAAGACACGTGGGATGTCTCGGAGCGCGTCGTGGTCGAAGCCGGGCTGCGAGCGGACTATCACAACACGTTCGGCCTCTTCGCCCTCCCGAAGGTCTCGCTGCGCTACCGCATGACGGAGCACCTGAGCGCACGCGCTGGTGGTGGGCTGGGCTACAAGGCACCGACCGTCTTTCTGGAACCCTCCGAGGAGCGTGCCTTTCGGGGCGTCGTCCCCCTAGATGACGGTGTGAGGGCAGAGACATCGCAAGGTGGTAGTATCGACGTGACTTACCAGACGCTGCTCTTCGATCGTCTGACCGTTTCGCTCAATCAGGCGTTCTACTTCACCGACCTGAAGCACCCGCTTGTGCCGGTTGTAGCAGAGGAAGGGAGCGCAGACGCGAACATGCTTCGTTTTGAGAGTGTCGAAGGCGCGATTCAGACGCGGGCTTTGGAGACTAACGCAAAGCTCTCGCTGAGCAATTTCAAGCTATTCCTTGGCTACGTTTACCTCAACGCCCGTGCAGATTATGGAGATGTTGACAGGTCATTACCCCTCACGCCCGAACACAAAACGTACACAGTGCTCGTCTATGAGAAACATGGCACGGGCCGAATCGGGCTGGAAGCCTATTTTACAGGACCACAGACACTCGCCGACGGAACACGTACGGAGGGCTACTGGATCACGGGCGTAATGGCTGAGCGGCGCTTCGGCCCGGCACGGCTCTTCCTCAACTTCGAGAACTTCCTCGACACGAAGCAGAGCAATTATGCACCACTCGTACTGGGTCCGCGCTCCAACCCGCGTTTTGCGGAGATTTGGGCTCCCATGGACGGATTCATCATCAACGGTGGCGTTAAGTATACGCTGTAAAGACCGGACATTAAGCAGAGCAGGCAGCGATAAAGGCGCTTGGTCTCTCCCTGACTGCGGATCATGAATGGGGCGTAGTGAACGGCGCAGACGTTGCTGATTTTTGAGCGATAACCACCTTGAAAAGCCCTCCAAAAAGGGCCGGCTCTTCGTGCGCAATGACCAGATCCGCTTCAGCAAGCAGCGGGCCCAGCCGACGGTTAATATCTGTGAAAAGAAGATTCGTCACCATCCCTGCTGCACGACGCAGATACGAAGGCTGCGCATCATCCGGCAAGAACTTGTCGAAGATGCCAACCCGTCCGCCTGGTTTGAGGACACGCGCTGTTTCCCGAATGGTAGCCTGCGGATCGGGCACGACAGCCAGGATCAGATGCAGGAGCACCACATCAAAGGCTTCATTGGGAAGGTCGAGCCGATGGGCATCCATCACATGGCAATCAACGTCCAACCCCAGTTGCTGGGCACGCGTGCTGGCCTTGCCAATCATAGCTGGCGAGAGATCTACGGCTGTAACATCCAACCCAGTCGGCAGGTGGGGAAAGTCCAGCCCGGTACCTGCTCCGACAATAAGCACACGCTGGCCGGGTTGCATGTTGAGCCGTTCGATGGAACGTTTGCGTCCCCGATCCAGGCGCTTAGCTACCAAGTCATAACACGGCGCATAGAGGCCATAGCGTAGCCGATTCCAGGTATTGGTATTTGGATTCATTGTCAAGCGTTCATGATGCGGGGTGCTACGCCGCCTACGAGGTCAAACAAAGAAAAGCCGTCTCCACTAGTCATGGTGAAACACCTCCGTCATGGTAGCCCACCATGCACCTTCGGCCTTATTCTCCAAGGGCTGCTGACAGGGTTCGCACAAGTCCCACCACGCCTGGGTCGTCGGGTCGGCGGCCATCTTTGCCATGTCCTCCTCAAAATCGTCTCCGACGTATTCAAAGTAGCTGAACAGAAAATAGCCCGCCTCATCAAGCCTGTGCAGGTAGATCGAATAATTGCGGATGTTACAGTCCTCAATGGTTTTCAGCACGTCGGGCCAGACGGCTGCATGTAGTTTTTTATACGTTTCGAGCTTTTCTTCGTTAAGCCCGATCACCATCCCATAACGTGTCATCTGCACCTCCGATACGTTGTCTTTTGCTTGCCTTGACCCTGGAAGTCGGTATCTCTATCATGCCGCAGCCAGGGCACCATTTTCCAGCTTCTAAAACAAACCGATCAAAAGCAAAACCGAGCAGCCAATAAATCGAGTTGCCTCCAACCAGCAGAGTTAAAAAAACGACCTGAGCCGGAGGGCCGCCCGAACTGAAGCGCAGGCCCGCGACCCAGAAAATGTCCTGTTTGAGCGCAGCGAGTTTGGACATTTTCCAGTGGGCCAAAGCGCAGGTCAGGCCCGGCGGGTCAAGTCTTGACCTTTGGGTTCTTTTGGGTCAAGCCCAAAGAACATAAACTAACCCAAGTTCGACCTATGACTCAAACTATCCAGTATGTGTCATCCCGAGCGAGGCCGAGCGATCTCGTCCGTTAAAATGGGCCGCAACGGCGAGATTCCTCCACTCGCTACGCTCGGTCGGAATGATACAGTGGGAAGGTCAAAACTTGAGTTACACTAAACCTGTTGCGCGATAAGGTGTGATTTCGGCGTGGGCATAGGTGCCCCTGCCTGGTTTCTTGATTAGATGCGCCAGTTCAGCAGATCGATACCGGTTGCTGCCGCTATCCGGTCATAAGCCCGCAGGTTCACTAGGCCCGCTACGACCTCCATCGCCCCATCGTAGTGCTCGTCTGCGTTGCGGTAAACCGCCGACGCTATACGGTACTTCTTCCTACGCCCAATCGTGTGCTCAACCTGGATGCGTTCTCGAGAGCGTACTCGGTTGAGGACCTTCTGCTCAACCGTCAAAGGATGACCTCGCCGGGCCCGTTCGACCACGCGCGTCGAGCAAGGCAAGGAGAGCCGCTCGATGCCCGTAAAGCCGCTATCACTCGTCGCCACCACGCGCAGGGCACCAAACTGCTCCAACATCGCTCTACCTGCTGCTCCGTCGGCTACGTGGGCTTTGAAGGCCCGGAAGTCGTGACAGCGCCCCCCAACCGACGGACTTTGGTCGAGGATGATGCCCTTCGAGGTGGCTGTGATGATCTGCCCCGGCGTGTGCCGTTTCTTCTTGCCCGAATAGTCGCTCTTGCGCTTTTTCTTGTCCTGGGGTCGCTGTTTGGGCTGTTCGGTGCCGTCGATCAAAATCGACAACTCGGGGTACTCTTCGAGAAAGTCCTCAATGTTGTTAATCCTACCTCGCCGCCGATGGGTTTCTTTCTCAGCTAAGGCCACAACGGTCTCTCGGGCGCGCTCGGGTACGGGCAGCACGACCTCGAAGACCGGGCGCATTAGACCAATGGCGCGGCTGATGGTGGCCTTGCTTTCGACCTCGAACAAGAGGGTCATGAACTCTTGTGTGAGGTAGAGCCGGTAGTAGAGCAGCAGCATCAAGAGGCGCTCTGGCAAGGCGGTCGAGAATTGCGCGCCACCACCGGCCTGTCGCTGGCGTTCTTCGCCGGTTTTGACGACGCAGCTTTTGCGCTGGGTCTCAAGCTGCTTGTAGGCCTTCTCGAACTCGGGCAGGAGTTGCTCGAATCGCTTGAGTTGCATACCGGTGGTTGAGAGAAACAGGGTGGGTTTTTTCTGGAGTTTGCGAAACAGGCCCATCGCAGGTAGCATCTAGAGGTGAAGGAAGAAGGCTGAAAGCTTCTACTTCTTATCGCGCAACAGGTTTACTATACATCCACAAGAATCAGCAAGACGGAGAGATCCCGGGATGACACATGGAGAAACATGCCACCGCCATCAGTCAGGCAAGGTCAACCCACTCACGTAGCCATCCCCTCATAGCGCAGCGCCAGCAGCGTGAGGTCGTCGCGCTGGGCCATCCCGGCGGTGAAGCGTTCCACTGCTTCAAGCAACCGTTCCACGGCTTCCCTGGCAGATGCCCCGGCGGCCTCGCCCAACACCCGCTGCAACCCGTCCTGGCCGAACTGCGCCCCCGCCGTATTCGCCGCTTCGAGCACACCATCGGTGTAGAGCACCAGCAAATCGCCTGGCTCCATGTGCAACTGATTTACCTGAAACGTGTCGGACGTCAGCAGACACAGCGGCAGGTTCTGCGCTCTGGGTGCAAACGTCACCGTCCCATCGCGATGCGCAATGCACGGCGGCGGATGCCCCGCGTTGCCGTAGGTAATAACGCCCGTGCGCAGATCCATCAGCCCATAGAAAACGGTCACGAACATCCCCTTCTGGTTCTGCTGCACCCGGTTGATGTTGGCAAAGCAGGCATCGGGTGGCAGCCCCTCGCTGGCCGCCAGCCGCAGCAGCGTGCTCGTGCCGTTCGCAAACAGCGCTGCCGGGACGCCTTTGTCCGACACATCGCCAATGGCAAAGCCCAGGCGATACTCGTCCTCGGCATAAAAATCGTACAGGTCGCCCCCCACCGTCTGCGCCGATTGCAGGTGCGCGTAGAGGTCGTAGCAGGCCGCATCCGTCGTGGCTGCCGTCTGGGGCAGCATGCTCATCTGAATGGCCTGCGCCACCTGCAACGACGCCTGCAACCGCTGCTGCTCGGCGTACTGCTCCACCAGATGCGCCCGCTCGATAGCCAGCGCCGCGTGCGCACTGAACGCCTCCAACAGCATTTCATCCTCCCTGGTAAACCGGCGGCCTGACCGCTTGTTGAGCACCTGGATCACCCCGACGAGTTGCCGCTCGGTCCCAAGGATGGGCGCACACAAGACGGCCTGCGTCCGAAACCCCGTCCAGGCATCATAGCTGACGGTGAAGCGCAGATCGCCCTGCGCGTTGGGCACGTTCAGGATCTGCTTCGTTTGCGCCGCATATCCCGCCAGCCCCTGCCCCACGGGGATACGGATTTTGGAGGGTTTCAGCCCCTGTACGACCATGCCATGCAATTCGTGCTGCGCGGCATCATACAGGAGCACACTACTGCGCTCGGCGTCCAGCACCTCGGTCACCTGCTCGGCGATCACCACGAGCAGCCGTTCCAGGTGAATGTCGGAGGCCAGCACCCTCGCAGTCTTGAGCAGCGCTTCCACCTTGCTAAATCGAAGGTTAGTGGGCGACTTTGTAAACACCATTGCTTCCATCAGAGAATACCGTTTCGGTTTCAGGTTGTGGTGTGGCGGGTTCCGTGCTGGCAGCGCGGCTCATACTCTTGCGCATGACATGGGATATCCGGTCGATGGCCTCGCCCCACGCCTGCTCAACGTCCGCGTTGTAGCGTTTGCCGAGAATCTCCTCCGTCGTCGCCAGAAAAATCTGACGGAAGAGGTCGAAATGCTCCGGCACCACGCCGTACTTGATATGGCTCTGCGCCAGCGCCACGAGGCCCGGCACCATCGCCTCGAACCGGCTCAGGCCGTAGACGGCCATCTGCAAGGTGTGCGCGAGCATCCGGCCCTGTCCGCCCATGTGCCCTTTGAACATCGCCCGCGCCGCCGGGGCTGCCTCGAAGAGCCGCCGGTAAAAGACTTCGCCAAACTGTTCCTGATCGCCCAGCAGGTAGCGGGCCGTGTCCTGCACCAGCAGCACGCTGTCTGGCTCGGCATACCCGCGCACTTCCACGAGCGCGTGGCGGCCCTCTTTGCCCTTCAGCACCAGATCGCCCTGGAAGCCAGGTTCTAGCTCCGTAGCAAGGTGCTCGTGGAAAATGCTGGACGCGAGGAAGGTGGTGCCGAGAATTTCGTTGGTGCTCTCGATGCGGCTGGCGACGTTGATCGCATCGCCGACGACCGAGAAGTCGCGCCGCGTGGGATGGCCCATGTAGCCGACCACGAGCGGCCCGTAATGCGCGCCGATGCGGATGTCGAGCCGCACGCCGAATTCCTCTTCGATCTGCTCGTTCAGCGATTTCAGCGCGCTCATCATGCCCAGGCCCGCCCGCACGGCTCCCTGGCATGCCTCCTGCGCCGTGCCGCCTTGCAAACCGAAGAGCCCGATGATCTGGTCGCCGATGTACTGGTAGATGTAGCCGTTATTCAGCAGAATCGGCTCGCCAATTTCGCCGAAGAAGCGGTTCAGGATGTGGTAGACATCGTGCGGCAGGTTGCCATCCACGAACGGCGTAAACTGCCGGATGTCGCAGATGAGAATGGCGGTTTGCACTTCCTGGCCCGGCTCGGCCTGCAACGCATCGGCCTGAAGCAGCGACACATCCGCCGCCGACCGTACCAGCCGCTGCACGGTCACATCGCCCGTGATGCGGGTCTGGCAGGCAAGCCGGGTGTAGCGATCCCAGCCCCGCTCTTCGGCCATGCGCGCCTCGCGGGACGTACGCTCAGAAACATGACCGATGCCGTCGAGGATGCGCACGCGGCAGGTGGTGCAGCGGCCCTGCCCGCCACACTCGCGCAGGTGGGGCACCTTGTTTGCCACTGAGACTTGCAACACCGTCTCGCCGGGCTTGTCGAGTTGGACGACGATCTTGTCGTCGGGATAGGAAAGGATCATGGTCGGTCTCAGAAGTACAGGGGGTGATTCGCAGGATGGTGCAAAGATGAACCTGCTTCATCTACCGAGACGTGAAATCCGGGACTATCCCCAAGCGAGAGCGCAATTAGTTGAGGGACGAACATCAATCAAAAAAGGAAAGCTGCCATTGCGAGCAACGCGAAGCCATTTCCTTCGGTAATCTTCGATTCGTATGGATGTGGTCTTGGCCACGAGATTGCACCCCAGGAGTACTCGCTTCGCAGCGCCGCGTCGGCTATACCTTCTCGCAATGACAAATAATACCTTTCGCTTGTTTTCAGCGTTTCGATGGATGCCACCCTTCGATCCGTTTGGACCTACACTTGCATAAGTCTGTGTGACTGCACTATCTACGCTTATTATTTCTATTTCTAAACAACGCCTCCCGTTGCCATGCGCATGTCCACCGATCGCTTTTGGGGCGTCGTCTGCTCAGGCATGGTGCTGCTTGTAGGCTTATTCCTTGTATCGATTCAAGACGTATCGGCACAATCAGCTACCAGCCTATCAGAGCGCGTGCCGGGGGCTGGATTCCTCTCTTACCGGCTGGATGAATGGACCATCGGCGAGGGGTTGCCGGGCCATGTCTCACACCTCGCCGTGGGCCAAAATGGCTATCTGTGGATCACAACCTGGGAGGGGCTGGTGCGCTTCGACGGGCATCGGTTTACCGTCTACAACCTGGCAAACACCCCCGCCTTCTCCACGCAGGCGTTCACGCGCCTCTACGCCAGCCACGCTGGGGAGATCTGGTTCGGTGCAAAAAATGGGATGGTCTATCAGTACAAGGAGGGTGTTTTCATTGAGCATGACGTGCTACACGGCACCGCCTCAGGATGGATCAGCGCTTTTGCAGAGGATGCCTCGGGGCGCATGTGGGTCAGTACCACGCAAGGACGCATCGCTTCTTTCGACGGACAAAACTGGACGCTCCACCCCCAGCGTATTCGGGATTCGTGGGCTCCTTTCGGAGCCGATGCCAGCGGACGCATCTGGACGTATCTGCCCGGAACGCCACAAACGCCATCGGATTTCGTCCATTTCAGCAATGGCATTCCTGCTCGCCTGGACCGTCTGGGATTCTTGCCGCAACCCTCTCCAGAAACCCTCGGCTTTGTCAAAACACAGCACGGCCCCCTCTTCCACCGACCCCGAGGCTCCCTGGAAGTCTACCGCCGCGAAAGACGCATTCGCATGGATCTGCTGGATGCACAGGGCACGTTGCTTGGCTGGTACTGGCATACGCCGGGCGCTGTCGGTACCCTCATTGATAGCCACGGGCGCGTCTGGGTTCGATTAGAGAGCAAGGGTGCAGCAGACCTTTTGCATGTCTACAAAGAGGGCGTGCTACTGGCTCGCATCCAGGCAGCAGGCATCGGGTGGGTGGATGTGCTGGAAGAAGATCGTGAAGGTAATATCTGGTTTAAAGCCAAAGGCAGCGGTCTTTTCCGCATTCAGGTGTCCCCCTTCACGCAATATACCCCCACCGATGGCCTCATTGCATCTCCTGCGTATGTGGCCGCATCACCCAGTGGAGACGTTCTGGTATCATCGCGGGCGAGCCTGGACAGAGATAAGGTTACCGTTTTTCAGGGAAGCACCCTGTCCAATCGGCAGTTTCGCCTGCGTGGGACGGAGCCTGGACTTTCATCATCGCCCTTTGCGACGCTTGGCCTTGTTCAGGTGGATACAAAAGGGCAATGGTGGGGTGTGTCTTACAATCACCTGCTGCGTTTGCGAGAGGACATAGCCGAGTCGGTGTGGCGCTCTGACCAGGATAACATCAGTTCCTTCTACAGGGACCCAGCCAACCCTGACTATCTGTGGCTGGGAACCAGTACGGGAGACCTCTACCGCTTCAATACACGCACCCTCGCCACAGAATCCGCTTACAAAGTGGGAATGTCGGATATCGGGCACCTCTTTCGGGATAGCCAACAAACACTCTGGATTAGCACGCAAGACCAGTTGGCTCGTCTGGAAAAGAGTGGCACCTTGACCGTCTTCGAAGAAGAAGCTGTTTCGCGGGTACAGGTTTCAGCTTTCTATGAAGATGCCGACGGAACGCTCTGGATTGGCACCCACGACAAGGGCCTCGTCCGGTATCGCGACGGACGCTTTCAATCCCTTCGCGCCGAGAACGGCCTGTTTGAGAACACGATCACTTCTATTTTTGAAGACCCTTTTGGCTTCTTCTGGATGAGCGGCAACCTGGGCCTCCAGCGCGTACGCTTCGAGGAACTCAATGCCGTGCTGGATGGACAGGCCAGGCGCGTCCATGCCGTTGGCTTGCCACCGCAACTGGGCCATTTCAGTGCAGATCCAACGATGCGAGGGGCGGTGCAGGATGACACCGGTGCCCTCTGGTATCCAGCGTTGCGCGGCGTGACACGGGTGGATCCGGCCCTTTATCAGGCAGGCTTTGCCATCGCTCCCGTCGTCACCATCGAAGCAGTCCGCTCCGAGCAGGCTACCCACTCGGCCCACCCCGATCTCATCCTTTCGCCGCAAGAGCGCCGCCTCACCTTTAGCTACGGAGCCATCAGCCTGCGAGCAGCGAACCTGCTCCATTTCAGGTATCGCCTGGACGGCGTCGATCAGGCCTGGATTGAAGCAGGCGATGCACGGAGCGCCACCTACACCAACATCGAGCCGGGGCGCTACACCTTTCGCGTACAGGCGATGAACGGCGGCGGCGTCTGGAGCGAGGCAGATGCGGTGCTCACGTTCTCCGTGCAGCCGTTCTTCTATGAAACCGTCTGGTTTTATCTGTTGAGCGGGTTGGGTTTGCTGACGCTGGGAATCGTTGGTTTCTCCTATCGCCTGCGCTATTACAAACAGCGGCAGGTGGAACTCGACCACCTCGTGCAGGCACGAACGCACGAACTGGCGGTTGAGAAGCAAAACGTGGAGCAGGCGCTCCAAACCGTTGCCGAACAGTCAGAACAGTTGCAGTCGCTGGACGAAGCCAAGAGCCGCTTTTTTGCCAACATCAGCCACGAATTTCGCACACCGCTGTTGCTGATACTTGGACCATTAGAAGACCTGCGCGACGGGCTGCAAGGCACCCTGAGCGAGGAGGCACACGAGCAAGTGGCGCTGGCGCACCGCAACAGCCACCGCTTACTTCACCTCGTCAACCAGTTACTCGATGTCTCTCGCCTGGAGACCGGACGGCTCACCCTGCAAGTACAGCATGTAGATGCCGTGGCCTTCGCAAATCGGGTGGCCGAGACCTTTGCCTCTATGGCGAAGCGCAAACACATTGACTTCCAGATCGACGCCCCAGACGAGCCACTGCGGGTGTACTTCGACCCGGACCAGTTGGAAAAAGTCCTTACCAATCTCCTCGGCAATGCCTTCAAGTTCTCCCCCAGGGAATCCACCGTAACCCTTTGTCTCACAACAGAAGACGACTCCTTTGTCGTAGCTGTACAGGACACCGGACCGGGCATTGCCCCCGAACACCTGCCCCACCTGTTCGAGCGATTCTATCAGGCCGATGCCTCTTCCACGCGGCGGCAACCCGGCACCGGTATTGGGCTGGCTCTGGCGAAGGAACTGGTTTCCCTGCATCATGGCACCATTGAGGTAGCAAGCGAGGAAGGCAAAGGCAGCACCTTCACGGTTCGCCTGCCGCTCGGTCATGCCCATTTTCTGGACGAAGAGCTTGCCGATCCAGCCGGTCCTGCTTCTCCCCTGCCTTCGCAAATTCAGAACGTGAATACAGCCAACGTATGGCTCGATGAAATCGAGGTGGACGACCACCCGGTTTCGGGAGACGGTGCCACCGGCGCAACCGCACTGGTCGATGGTGAAGACGTGACGACCATCCTGGTAGTGGATGACAACGCCGATGTACGAGCCTACATGCGGCGGCACCTGGAGAACAAATACCGCGTGGTGGAAGCCATTAACGGAAAGGCAGCGCTGGAACAGACGCGCACCGTCCTGCCCGACCTCATCGTCAGCGATGTGATGATGCCGGAGATGGGCGGCTTCGCCTTTTGCACCGCGCTCAAGCAAGATCCTGAGTTGGACTTTATACCCGTCATCCTGCTCACGGCGAAGGCTTCGCCAGAAAGCAAAATTGCAGGGCTGGAAGAAGGAGCGGACGACTACCTGACCAAGCCCTTCGACGTGCGCGAGTTGATCGCCCGCATCGAAAACCTCATTGCCTCCCGGCAACGTCTCAAGGCCCGCTTCAGCGAAAACGCATCACCTTCATTGCCTGTGCTGGCATCACCCCATCGCGCTGCGCTCACGGCCAGCGACCAGGCTTTTACCGACCAGTTCCAGCAGGTACTCGACGCCCATTTGTCTGACGAGAACATTGCTGTAAGTGATCTTGCAGAAGCAATGGGCGTGGGCCGCTCTACGCTTTACCGCCGTGTGCAAGAAGTACACCAGCAATCCCCCATGGAACTGCTCTGGCAGCTTCGCCTCCAGCACGCCGCCCACCTGTTGCGTCAACCCGACATCAACGTCAGCGAAGTGGCGTATGGTGTCGGCTTCCGCAGCGTCGCGCACTTCTCTACGCGCTTCAGCGAACAATTCGGGGTTAGCCCGTCTACCTTCCGCGCCCAGCCGCAGACGGAAGCGTAGGTTTATGCCTTTCTGCTCACGCACGTCTCTTTCGCCAGCGTCCCAACCTCTTGCCTGAACGTCCCGTGAGACGGACACCAAAGCAAATGGGATGCTCGTGATACCCCCCTCCCTGTCCAGTACTGCATCTTGGCTCGCAACGCTACCCGCCGTGTTGTTAACGAGCTCTCCGCATGCTGCACATTCCTTTTCCTGTACAAGTCACATTCACCGGTTTGCCTATAGGGCAACCCGAAGGCCCAGCCACCGAGGCATCGCCCGAAGTATCCTCCGTGGCTGAGGCAACAGGTCCGCTCGTGCTGGTGGTGGACGACGAGGAGGAGGTGTGCCTGTACCTGCGGATGTGTTTGAAACCGCTCACACGCCGCGTCCTCGAAGCCGCCGATGGTCGCGAAGCCCTGTCCCTTTTGCAAACCACGCCCGGCATCCGACTGGTCATCTCAGACGTCGTGATGCCACACATGGACGGGATCGCACTGAAAGCAGCCATTCGGGTCGATCCTGTCTTGCGAGCGATTCCGGTGTTGCTCATCAGCGGTGAGGTGACCCATCCACGGGATGGCCCTGTGCTGCGCAAGCCCTTCAACGCACGCGCCCTCCGCGACGCCGTGAAGGCACTCTTGGCTGACACCCCATGACCCATTTCCCCGGCATTCTCTGTTATAGAGGATTGACAAACATCGTTCTGGCACCCGGCTCTTCACACCTTCCATTTCCACAAAACGCCTATTAGGGCTACAAAGATGACAAAAGCAACTACCCCTTTCTTCATCATCGTAATGACCTTGCTGCTCCTCACTCTCACACCCCCTGCCTTGGCCCAGTGGGCCAGCAAAACAGCAGCCCCCCAGATAGCTGAGGTCAACGCGATTCAGTTCATCTCTGTCCAGAGCGGCCAGTGTGCAGAAGTGAACGGCAATGTATCCGATGGGCAGGCCGTGGGCCAGCAGCCCTGTATCGGCTTCCGCACGCCCAAGCAGAACTGGAGCCTGGAAGAGAGCGGGGGCAACATCGCCATCTTTCCTTTCCAGGGAAACAATGACCTGGCCACGCAATGCCTGGAAGTAGTCGGAGGCGGCGCGGCTGATGGCACGGCCGTGCAAATTGCAAATTGTACGAACCAGCTCTTCCAACAATGGACGTTCGAGTGGGTAGGCAACGGCTTTCAGGTCAAGGCGGCTCATTCCGGCAAATGCCTGGACAATGGCGGCTCTGGAAGCAGCAGCCTGCAACAAGTGACGTGTTCAGGTGCGACGAGCCACGTCTGGCGCATCACGCCGCCCAAGGCTAGCTACCGGGTCTTTCCGCAGCACACGCTTAATGCCCCTACCTGCCTGGACCTCGTGGGCGGTAATGTACAACAGGGCGATTGTGCGGCCGTCTCCGAGCGGCTCTGGTTCTTCACGCCCTCCAACGATGGCCTGCAAGTCCAGAATATTCAAAACCTCCAATGTACCGGTGTCGATGGTTTCTCAACTGCTGATGGTGCCAATGTACAGGAAGAAAACTGTACGGGCGGAACGAACCAGGAATGGCGCATGAACCCGGTGCCCGTGGGTCTGGGGGATGGCTTCCCGGTTCCTTTTCAGGTGGTCGCCCGGCACAGCAACAAGTGCATGGATGTCGCAGGCGTCTCTTCAAATCCGGGGGCGGACGTGTATCAGTGGGAATGCCTGGGTGCCGCCCAGTTGAATCAACTATGGAACATGGTGCTGTGGAACAGTTTCCCTTTTGCAGAAGATGATGCTTTCACGATCTCGCAACAGCCTTCAT
>DATGCC010000142.1:0-2611 GCA_035312345.1 Rhodothermales bacterium | reverse complement strand
CCCGTTGCGAATCGTCGGCTGTTCTTCGGTGGCGAAGCCACTGCTCGTGGCCTTGCGCAGTTCGCTCATCAACGTCTCGCGGAGTTGCGCCTGCCGCTGCACGATGAGCCGACGCAGCCGACGCAGTTCGGGCGACGCATGGTCACGGATCGCCCCATCCTCGTCAATAATGTCGGCGATGTGCTGCTCTAGATCCTCCAGCGGCGTGATGCGCTCTACACGCTGCGCCAGCGTAGGATACTTGCCTTTCCGCTGCTCGAAATAGCTCTTGACCCGCCGTGCTGTCGAAGCCACCAGCCGCACCGCCAGCAGATCCTCCGGCCCCACGTAGGCTGCGTCTGGCTTCACCTGTCGCAACACCTCGCGTACATCCAGCAGATGATCCAGCGGTACGCGGTCGTCGAAGCGAAACGCCTCCTGCAACTCCGCCACCCGCTGTAACTCGTCGCGCAACCAGTCCAGCCGCTTCGTGGGCCGCATCGCCTTCAGCCGATCCTCGCCCAGGCTGCTGCGCACTGCCCCCGCCAGCCGCGCCCGCAGCACGTCGAAGCCCAGCTTCTCTTCAGCCGATGACGGATAGGTTTTCATTTTAGATTTTCGATTGGGGATTTGGGATTGATTCGGATCACACGGTAAATCGAAAACCCAAAATCAGCAATCCAAAATCGAATGGTCGCCGACGTTGATGCTGCGAGATTGGCCGCGCACTTCGGCGTTGGCCCCGACGAGCGCATCGTCGAGCACGACGCCTTCGACCTTCGCATTGGCGAAGATGATGCTGCGCCGTACAATGGCGTTTTCGATGCGGGCACCGGCTTCCACCGAGACATGCGGCCCTACGATGGCATTCTTGATCTGCACGCCAGGGCCGATGTAAACCGGCTCGTGGACGATACTGTTTTCCATGGTGCTTGGATGCGCTTCGCCCTGCTCTTTTTCCAACAGGTGCCGCGTCGTCTCTACAAGGGCAGGGATGGTGCCACAGTCCAGCCATTCATTGACGGTGGCCGTTTTGAATACGGCGTCGTCTTTGAGCATGCGGTCGAAGGCATCGGTCAACTGATACTCGCCGCCCGCGCCCCGAACGTTGTGCTCAAAAAGATATCCGATGGCGTCGGCCAGTTGCGAGAGGTCGCGAACGTAGTAAATCCCAATGAGCGCTTCATTCGAGATCAACTCCTGGGGCTTTTCCACCAGTTCCACCACCCGATCTCCCTCACGGACAGCTACACCGAAACGGCTTGGATCCTCAACGTGCTTTACCCACGCCATCACATCTACACCCTCCAGGTCGACGCCGGGATCCATGTCGAAGACGGTGTCGGCAAAGACAACGATGCCGCTGCCTTCCAGGTGATTCCCGGCGGCAGCGACGGCGTGCGCGGTGCCGAGCGGCTGGTCCTGCACGGCGAAATGCGCCTGCATGTCATGGCGCTCGCAAATGTCGGTGAGTTGCGCCCGGATGTCTGCGCCGAAGTCGGGGCCGAGTACGAAGACGCCCTCATCCAGCCCCTGCGGCAATACGTGAATGAAGGTTTCTACGATGCGCTCTACCATGCTTTTGCCCCGCACGGACAGAAGGGGTTTGGGCGTGACGTGCGAATGCGGACGCACTCGTGTGCCGCGCCCCGCCATGGGTATGATCAGTTTCATAGTCGGTTGGTTGGTGTTGAAAAGACAGTTTCTGGTTATTGGTTTTCGGTTGCTGGTGTTCAACTCAAAGGAGCATCCAATAACCAACAACCAGAAACCAGTTCGGTTGACCAGTATACGCTACAATGCTACGTTCCAACGAGTAGGTTTTGCCTTGCGCCGGGCGCGAAATGTTACGATCTGTTCCATTCCCTATGAATCTAGCGTTAACGTCTCGCGCGTGCGTTAGGGAAAGGGGTACTTTGGTGTGAAAAGGACGTTTGGGTGAGCAACATCCTGGGAAAGCAGGCGTGCATGATGCCAGTCTGGTGAATCAGTTTGGCACCAAGATTGAAACCCCTCACGACTGTAACACACGAACACTGAAATCTCTCCCACCTCTTGGAGGACACACGCTATGCGTAAACTTATACATACTCCCTTCACATTCATTGCCCTGCTATTGATGGTAGCAGGCCTCACGATGGCCGGCTGCTCCAGCCTCAGCAACACCGAGAAAGGGGCCGCAGCAGGTGCGGGTGCGGGTGCTGTCGTGGGTGGCGCGATTGGTAAAGCCGCCGGTAGCACCGCCAAAGGGGCCATCATTGGTGCCGTTGTCGGTGGTACTGCTGGAGCTATCATAGGCCAGCAAATGGACAAACAGGCCGAAGAGCTTGAGAACGAAATTCCCGAGGCCGACGTGGAGCGCGTAGGCGAAGGCATCCAGGTCACCTTCGACTCGGGCATTCTCTTCGACTTCGACTCATCCGCCCTACGGCCTGAGGCCAAAAGCAACCTTCGTGAACTGGCCAACAGCCTGCAGGAGTACGACAATACCGACGTCACCATCGTTGGTCATACGGACTCCAGAGGCTCTGACGAATACAACTATGCCCTCTCGGAGCGCCGTGCCAGTTCGGCGGCCAGCTACCTGATGAGCCTCGGCGTCGCCCGCAACCGCATCACCACGTTCGGTAAA
>DATGCC010000141.1:0-3267 GCA_035312345.1 Rhodothermales bacterium | reverse complement strand
CCACGATCTTGGACCTGAAACGCTGGACGTATGGGACTGGTCTGAGAATTCACCTCCGTTTGACGGATTCATCGGACATGATTTCTTCGAGGAAAACGTTGTTTGCGTCGATTTTCCAAACAAAAGAATATTTGTTCAGTTTGCAGACGAACCAACCGACGATACCGTCGCAACTGCACAAACTAATCTGCCGACACCCAATTTGGGCCCAGAGGGGTTACACCGGCGCCTCATAGCCACGCCAGAAGGCAGTAGGAACCATATTCTCGGGATGGCAATTCAGGACGCCGGATTTCGGTGCGATGAGGTGGGGAGCAGCCGACTCGTGGTTGCTGAAACCGGCGCGTGGCATACTGACAGCGGTGGGATCGCTAGCTACATGACTGTTCTGGACGAATCGAGGAATCCCACAATCGAACCATCCCAAAATGGAAACTTTGGTGAGTAGGCACATAGAGTCGGTATGACCGAGCCTGGGTTTGCCGATCCGCAGATGGAGGTGGAAGTGGTTCTGGTGACGGTTGTTGTTGCCGTTCTGTGCTACTACACGGCCAAGCGTCTTTCTGGCCTGATAAAGCAACGCATAGACGAATTATTTCTCAACTGATCGGTCGGTGAAAAGCGTTGGGGAGATCAGTGACCGCAACATTACCCAAGATTCGCGTGGGATTTTGCGTCGATAGATTGTAAGCGCCAAATAAAACGCACTCTGTTCAACTGAGAGCAACGAGGTCATCGTTCCACGTTTCGAATGACGGGAGCGAGACGATGTTGGAAGTGGAAGGCGTTCGGCTGACCGAGCACCAACGAACCTGGCTGGTGCGGATCCGTGACTGGGAAGGCTCTGGCAAGCGGATGTCGGCGTACGCGGCCGAGCATGGCCTGGACGTTCGCACGATGTACGGTGCTAGGAAGGTACTGAAGCGTAAGGGTCTGTTGTCAGAGTGTAACGCAGCGGTTCGTTTTCAACGTGTTGAGGTTGCAGCAGTGTCGGCGGCGAACGAGTGGCGGGTTAAGCTTCCGAACGGTGTGACGGTAACGTTTTCCGGGTCCGTTGACAGAGGTAGTCTGTCGATGGTGCTTTCAACGGTGGCGCATCTCGGATGATGCGTCCCTCAAGCGAGCTGCCGGCGGTGTATTTATGCCGTGAGGCGGTGGACTTCCGCAAGGGCATCAACGGACTTGCGATCCTGGTGGAGGAGTTGCTGTCGCTGGATCCGTTTTCCGAGCGGCTGTTCGTGTTCTGTAACCGGCGGCGCAATCAGGTGCGGATTTTGTACTGGGAGAGGAATGGCTTTTGTCTCTGGCAAAAGCGCCTCGAGAAGGCGCGCTTCAAGTGGCCACGGGATGCCGACGGTGAAGTCGTCAGCTTGAGCGGACAGCAACTGAACTGGCTGATCGACGGATATGACGTGATGCGCATGCAACCGCACGAGCGCTTGCATTATCGAAGTGTTCTGTAAGGAGATGAAGACGCGCATCCGGTATACTGCCGGGCATGCCAGACGCCCCGCATCAACTGCCCGACGACGTTGATGCCTTGAAGTCGCTGCTCGTTGAGCAGCGCTTGTTGAACGAGCAACTTGCGACAGAGAACCAGCGTTACAAATCTCAGGTTCTCACCCTCACCGAACAACTCAATCTTGCCTTAGCACGGCGTTATGCGTCGAGCAGCGAGAAGCTTAATCCGGATCAGATCGCCTTGTTCGATGAGGCGGAGCTCGATAGTGAGGCAGAGCCTGATGGCGTTACCGAAGCATCGAGTGAGGATGACGAAGTCACGGTGGCGGCACACCAGCGCAAGAAGCGTGGCAGGAAGCCGATCCCGGAACACCTGCCGCGTATCGATGTCGTGCATGAACTCGCCGACGATGAACGTCGCTGCGAGCATGACGGCAAGATACTCAGCGAGATCGGCGAGGTGGTCTCGGAGCAACTGGACATCATCCCGGCGACGATCCGGGTAATCCGCCATATCCGCAAGAAGTATGCCTGTGACTGCGGTGAGTGCATCAGGACGGCGCCGCTGCCGGCGCAGCCGATGCCGAAAAGCCTGGCCTCACCGGGGCTTTTAGCCCACGTTACGGTCTCCAAGTACCAGGATGCGCTGCCCTTGTATCGTCAGCAGACGATCCTGGAGCGTATCGGCATCGATTTACCCCGGGCAACGCTCTGTAACTGGATGATCAAAGCCGGAACCCTGGTGCAACCCGTCATCAACCTGCTCGAGGACCGGTTACTGAGCCACGATATTGTACAGATGGACGAGACCACGGTGCAGGTGCTCAAAGAGTCCGGCAAAAAGGCGCAATCGAAATCGTATCTCTGGTTACAGCGCGGCGGCCCGCCCGAACACCCGGTAGTGCGCTTCCACTATGACCCGGGGCGCGGTGCTTCGGTGGCGAAACAGTTGCTGCAAGGCTTTACGGGTTACTTACAGACGGATGGCTACGACGGCTATAACGCCGTGGTGGCGGCCAATAGTCTTATCCACGTGGGTTGCTGGGCGCATGCCCGGCGTCGCTTTAGCGATGCGGTCAAGGCGCAGGGCAGAAAGCGCAGACGCGGCAAGGCGCATCGGGGGCTGACGCTCATCCAGAAGCTGTACCGGGTGGAGAAACAGGCGAAGAAGCTGACACCCGAGAAGCGTTACGAACACCGGCAGCGTCATGCAAATCCGGTGCTCGATGAGCTCAGGAACTGGCTGGACAAGACTCTGCCGCAGGTGCCGCCAACCAGTGCCACGGGCAAGGCGCTTCACTACCTGCACGCCGAATGGGAAAAACTGATCCGATACCTGGATGACGGCCGGCTGGAGATCGACAACAACCAGGCGGAGAATGCCATCCGGCCGTTCGTGCTGGGAAGAAAGAACTGGCTGTTCAGTGACTCGGTGAAAGGCGTCAAGGCCAGCGCCAATCTCTACTCGCTGATCGAGACGGCCAAGGCCAACGGCCTGGAACCGTACGCATACCTGCGTTACCTGTTCACGGAGCTGCCGAAAGCGGAAAACGTGGAGGCTATCGAAGCGCTGCTGCCGGGGAACGTCGACGAGGATCGGATCAGGTTCGCTTAAGCAAGTACGCGGTTCGTTGAGCGCTTACCATACTTGGTCAAAAAAGACAGCGGGAACAGCTAACCAAGATTATCACATCCCCTATATCTCTCAGTCGGTAGAGAAAAATTACGAAGCAGGAGGAACTCAAAACGGAAATCAGATCAATACGATATCAACGACCTCACTCTTCGATAATTATGGTAATGCAT
>DATGCC010000140.1:0-7231 GCA_035312345.1 Rhodothermales bacterium | reverse complement strand
CCGTGGATATGCACCCCGTTCATCTGACCCGCGTCTTTCGTACCTATTATCGGGTATCTATCGGCACCTTTCTTCGCCGGCTCCGCCTGGACTGGGCCGCGTCCCAACTGGCTACCGCTCCTGATTCTCTGGCCGACATTGCCCTGCAGGCAGGCTTCGCAGACCAGAGTCATTTCACACGCGCCTTCAAAAAGTACACCGGCGTTACGCCAGGGCACTACCGCCGTGCCCTGCGGGCTTAATCACCCCTGCGATTGAGCGGTGCCTGTTGTCGAGGGGTTCCCCGCATGGATCGGCACGCCGGGACCGAGCGGCACCTGCGATCCTGAAGTGAGCGTAGGATCGCAGGCTGGGAGACCTCCCGGCGTAGCGTCAGGCCGTGATGCACAGCGCCAAGAGACGTGCCGCTCGATGTGCTGCCTAATCGTCGACCTGGAAGTTGCCCCCATCAATCTCCCAGGGGCCAAAGCGGGGTGGTGCCGGGCTGTTGCAGAAGGCCTCGTTGGCTGCTTCATCGCCAGCGCCAATGATGGTCGAGGCATCTGGTGGGGCGCTGGCACCCTGACCGTAGTCTATCACCGACCACCAGATGAACACCCCTGGCGGAAGGGTGGCATCATTGCTCAACTCAACGATACCGCCCACTTTGGCCCGGTTGCCATCATAAACATTGATGCAGGTCACGGTCCCATTGAACTTGAACAACTCGCCCTGGAACGTTTGGTGGTAGTTGTAATGACCGCTGACGGAGCCATCGGCTGCTTTGCGGGCGTTGAACGTGAGCACATTGCCCACCTCGCTACCAAAGACATCGGGTGGGACTGTGAAGTGGGCCCCGCCCCGCGCCGAGAGGATGCTGGCTTTGTCTGTTTGAACAAGAGGCTCTGAGGCCGCCGCTGGCGTCTCAGGAGCGAGTGCACCCGCCGCGGGTATCGGTTCCGTCACGGCTTCACAACCGACGAGCAGGAACATGAGCATCAGCAGGAGAAAAGAGGAGAGTTTGAACATCACGATCCCATGTTTTGTGAGGAAAACGCTTACCCTGTTAGCATAGTCATTGGGATCCCTGTTTTCTTGCACGATGCACAACATGCTTTGAAGAAAAACAACATCAACGGCAGCGGATACGGCTCGTGACGTTGCCACCGCTGTCAAAGAGCGAGCGCGGCGTGGTGTTCTTGTTACAAGGTAGAAATAGGGTTGCTCTTGGGAGCGAGGGCACGGATACTGGAAATTCTGCATCGCTTTCACCCGCTACCAAGACGATGTCTACTTTCCGCTCCGTTTTTATCGCTGTGCTCATCGCTACGGTGATCCTCGTGGCGGCGCTGCTCATCCACATGCGTCGGCCTGCCGTCGAGACGCAGCAGCCAACACCAGAGCTGGTTCTCGCCACTGGCAAATGCGCCAATTGCCACCGCAATGAGACCGCCGCCATCGTCACTGAGTATGAGCGCAGCCGCCATGCCCAGGAAAACGTCACCTGCCTCGACTGCCACGGGCCACGCGACAACCAGGAGTCGTTCGATCACCGGGGCTTTGTGCTGGCCAAACAGGTCACGGCGCTGAACTGCGACCAGTGTCACGCCACCCAGTACAACGAATTTTTGCGCAGCCGCCATGCCGCACCCGCCTATGCGGCCGTGCAGGGGAGCGCCCCTTTCACGGAGGAGCAGGTAGCCTTCTCCGAAACCTATCATGAAGGAGCCGTAGACCGCCCGCCCAACGCGCTGGCGATGCTCGAAGGCGAGGCAGCCATCACGTCCGGGTGTGTTTCGTGTCACTCTATCGGAAAGCCCAACCCGGACGGCTCCATTGGCAACTGCACCGCGTGCCACGCCCGGCATCAGACGTCCATCAAGCTGGCGCGCCTGCCACAAACGTGCGGGCAATGCCATATGGGGCCAGACCATTCGCAGCTTGAAATCTACCTGGAGTCGAAGCACGGCGTCCTCTTCAATGCCCAGCGCGAGGTTATGAACCTTGATGCTGATCCGATGCGGCTGACGGTACACGATATGCCTGTGCCGACCTGCGCCACCTGCCACATGAGCGGGCTGGAGGGTGAGAGCGTGACCCACGACGTCACCGAGCGGCTATCCTACTGGCTCTTTGCGCCCGTCTCAGAGCAGCGACCCACCTACTTGCAAGGACAGGCCGAGATGAAGGCCATCTGTTCCAACTGCCACACCGATGAGCACACCGACCTGTTTTATGCCCAGGCCGAGAGCGTACTCGTCGCCACCAACGCCAAGGTGCGCGAGGCTGCCGCAATCATGGACAACCTGCGAAGCGAGGGCCTGCTCACACCTGAGCCATTCGATGAACCCATCGAGTTTGTGTATTTCGACTACTGGCACTACTACGGACGGACGGCGAAGCACGGTGCTTTCATGGGCGGTGCCGACTTCGTACAGTGGCACGGCAACTACGAACTGCTGGCACTGCTCGTCGAACTGAAAGCCGAAGCTGAAGAACTGAGAACCTTGCATGGCTCCGCTGCCGAACATACTACGCCATAGACCGCTGCTGGTCGAGTTGTTCACCATTGCCAATCTGGCCTTTCTCGTCCTCGACGTCTACGTAGCCCACTCTGTCAACGCTTTTCACCACTGGGCGGAGTGGATTCCGCTGTTCTTCGCGGCAGCGGGAACGCTGGTACTGATCCTAGCGCTGGCTCAGGAACGCGGGGACTTCACGCAAGGCATGGCACGGACCGCAGGCCTGGTGGTCGGATGGGGAGCCATCGCGGTGGGTATCGGTGGGCTGCTGCTGCACCTCTCCAGTAATTTTTTCCAGATCCAGACGCTGCGCACGCTGGTCTACTCGGCCCCGTTCATCGCACCGCTGGCGTTCACTGGACTGGGCTTTCTGTTGCTCCTGAACCGCATGGTTGCTACGGACACCACAACATGGAGCAAGTGGGTGTTGCTACTGGCCTGGGGCGGCTTTGTGGGCAACTTCTTGCTCTCGCTCGTTGATCACGCGCAGAATGGTTTTTTCTACGCCACCGAATGGATTCCCGTCGTGGTAAGTGCCCTGGCCGTGGGCTATCTGTTCGCTGTCATCGTCCGCCCGCCCACCCCGGCTTTTCTGAAAGGCGGATTCTTCGTGCTTGGACTTCAAGTATTGACTGGCCTGGTGGGTTTTGTTTTGCATCTGATTCCCGTCGTGACCGAGACTGGCCCCGAGTTGAGTGAGCGCATCATTTACGGCGCTCCGGTCTTTGCTCCCCTTCTGTTTGCAGACCTGGCTGTGCTGGCAGCACTCGGCCTGTGGGACCTCCAGACCAAGCTGGCAGCGACGAGGCATGAAGTCGCGGCTGTTTAAAAGGCTGTTCAGTAGTCGCTGCTCAATAGTAATACCCCTCCAGGATGTGCGTTTCTGCTCTCGTCAAAGGGCAGGGTTGTTACGTTTTCAGAGACTGCGACAGTGTGGCGCTGGTGTTGTTTGTTCTTTTGGCTTGATCCAAAAGATCCAAAAGATCAAGGCTCGATCAAAATCGGCTGACGCACCCCAAGAGTACTTCCTCCCTAGCGCTCGGGGCGCTACGCTATGGGGGCGGCAAAATGCAAACTCGCTTCGCTGGCGCTACCTCAAACAAGCGTTTTGCTGCTTGCCCCTTCGCTCCTCGTCCGAGACGCCGATTTTGCTAAGGCCGGGGTGGTTTCGATACGAAGGGAAAAGTATGGTTCTAGAAGGCGCTAATTTCTCATAGTTCGTCTATCGCCAGCAAGTTTGTGCTAGAAAAGCCGCTCGCTTTTCCGTATTGTCTTCTTTCCCCGAACAAGACCATGCAACCGAGGTATTTCTATGTCCGACCATTCCGCTTCCTCCCGGCGTGACTTCCTGAAAAAGAGCGCCCTGGCCGGAGCTGCCACGCTGCTGCCCGGAGCTCGCGTGGTGGGCGAGGCTGCCGCCCGCCCTCACGCACCACGCCGTGCTGCAGGCCCCCTCGCCATTTCCAGTCGCAACGGAGAGCGCGCCGTCGCTCGCGCTGTGGAAATGATTCAAAGCGGCAGCGATGCTCTCGACGCCGTGGTGGCCGGGGTAAACATCGTAGAGGAAGACCCAGAGGATTTGTCGGTCGGCTACGGCGGCCTGCCTAATGAAGACGGCGTCGTCCAACTCGACTCGGCGGTGATGCACGGCCCCTCGGCGCGGGCGGGCGGCGTGGCAGCGCTCGAAGGCATCAAGAATCCGTCGAAGATAGCACGGCTTGTGTTGCAGCGCACCGACCATGTGCTGCTCGTCGGGGCTGGAGCGCAGCGGTTTGCGAAGATGCACGGTTTTCCTATCGAAGATTTGCTGACGGACCGGGCACGGGAGATCTGGGTGCGGTGGAAAGAAAACCTGTCGAACCGAGACGACTACCTGCCGCCGCACGCGATAGAAGACGAAGACATCGGCGGGCTGCCAGCGGATCTGCCGTTTACCTACGGCACGATCCATTGCTCGGCCATCGACCTCGCGGGCAACATCAGTTCCGTCACCACCACCAGCGGCCTCTCGTTCAAGATTCCGGGGCGCGTCGGCGATTCGCCCATCATCGGGGCCGGACTGTATTGCGACAACGAAGTCGGCGCAGCAGGCTCGACGGGACGCGGTGAAGCCAATCTCGAAAACTGCGCGTGCTTCCTCATCGTCGAGCGCATGCGGATGGGCGACAGCCCGGAAGACGCCTGCCTCTACGCCTGCCAGCGCATCGCCGAGCACACGAAGCTGGCACGGCTTCTCAACGACAAAGGCGAGCCGGATTTCAACGTGCAGTTCTACGCGCTCAACAAAGCCGGAGAGGTGGGCGGTGCTCAGATCCGCCAGCGCGGCGAGGACTGGGGCCAGTTTGCCGTGGCGGATACGGATGGCGTGCGGATGGTCAACCTTGCCTACCTTTACAAATCTTGATCCACTGAACGTATGAAATCCCGGATCCCCGTCGCTGCTGTGCTCGGTCTGCTGGTGCTAGCAGGCTGTGCCACGAGTGCTGAAACCCTGCCCGGCCAGCAAATCTCGCAGACCTTCGAGCGCCCCGTGCTGGTTAGCGGGCAGTACCTGCTATATTTGCCAGAGAGCTACGAGCAGCAAGCGGGATGGCCGCTGTTGCTGTTCCTCCACGGAGCCGGAGAACGCGGCGACGATCTCGAAAAAGTCAAGATCCACGGCCCACCCAAACTCGTGGAAGCCGGACAGGATATGCCATTCATCGTCGTCTCGCCGCAGGTGCCGGAGAGCCAGCGCTGGTCCGTCACAATGTTGGACGGCGTGCTACAAGAGGTTGTCGCCAACTACAATGTGGATGCGGATCGGATCTATGTAACGGGCCTCAGCATGGGCGGCTTTGGGACGTGGGATCTGGCGATGGCTTTCCCGAATCGCTTCGCCGCCATCGCACCCATCTGTGGCGGCGGGGCCTCGCACAACGCTTGCGCCATCAAAGACGTGCCGGTGTGGAATTTCCACGGAGCCAAGGACACCGTCGTGCCCATCGAACGCTCGCAGGAAATGGTAGACGCTCTCGAAAAATGCGGTGGTGATGTGCGCTTCACCGTTTACCCCGAAGCGGGCCACGACGCCTGGACAGAGACCTACGATAACCCCGAGCTCTACGACTGGCTCTTGCAGCACCGGCGGGGGGAATGATGAGCCTATGAGGCTGAGACCCTATGAGGCTAAGCTGTGTTTTATAGCACCAATCATAGACTCCCAGATTCTCAGGCTCTAGACTCCTACCGGTTGCATCATTGTCGCAGGTATCTCGTTTACCGGAACGTTCGGCTACCGTACCTTACGGACAGTTCTCCTTTCTCTGACGTTTTCCGGCCCATGTCTGTTTTTCGACCTTTGTTGCAGGTGCGCCTCGTCGCGCTGGTGTTGCTTCTTGTACTCGGCCTGAGCGGGTGCGAACTCTTCGATAACCGGGGTGAAAACGATACCGGGGGCACCGAGCCACCGCGTCCGCTCGAACTGCCCGAGCCAACAGGAGACTTTCGAGTAGGCACGACGACCTTGTACCTGACCGACGCCAGCCGTGAGGAAACCTATACACCCCAGGCTGGCGATGCACGAGAGCTAGCTGTCCAGATCTGGTACCCGACCAACACAGAACCGACGACCACCGTGCCTTACATGCACCCGTCCCTCGTCACCCTGTTTTCTGCCTTCCAGAACTATACGGCCCCCGACAGCCTCATCACGTTCCTCACTGCGCTGGAGACGAATGCGACCGCCGATGCGCAGGTCTCTTCCACCATGGCGACGTATCCTGTCGTCTTCTTCTCGCATGGCCTGACCGGCGTGCGGTATCTCGAATCGACGTACATTGAAGAACTGGCAAGCCACGGCTACATCGTCGTCGGGATCGATCACACGTATGGCGCTTTCGCAACGGTCTTCCCAAATGACCGCATCGTGCTGTTTTCGAACAACCAGCCACCCTTTGAACAAATTGTCGATATCTGGGCCGAGGACCTGTCGTTTGTGCTGGATGAACTGACGCGGCTCAACACGAACGACCCGACGGGCCGCTTCACCGGGCGGCTGAATCTCAACCAAGTCGGTGCCATGGGACATTCAACGGGTGGCTGGGCGGCGGTGCAGGTGCATGTCGAGGACCCGCGCTTCAAGGCAGGTATCAGCCTCGATGCGCCGCAGGTGGGCGACGCCACCACGCAGGGCCTCGACGAGCCATTCATGTTCATGTTCGCCAATCCATCCGAATATTTCGAGACGACCATCCAGGGCCAGTTGCGGGCGCGAGGCTACCAGGTCATCATCAACAATACGACGCATTACAGCTTCACCGACCTGCCCTACCTGGTCGATCTGGCTGGTATTTCTCCCGCTGTAGCTGCGGCCAGCACCCGTCCCCCCGGCACCATCGACCCGGCACAAAACCTGGAGATCATCAACGGGCTCACCGTCGCCTTCTTCGACCGCCACCTGCGCGGCGAAACCGTTCCGTTGCTTGATAGTGGGCAGCCGTTCTCTGGTATCACGTTCGAGGTGCTCAATCCATCGACGTCTCCTGTCTTCACGTTCTAATCGACCTGCGGCACCTGCAAATCCGTGGCGCGGTAGCTGACCTCGTCGTCTACCGCATTTTTGTAGTAGTCGATAGCAATGCGCGTCGGGAAACCATACTGTGCGTCGTAATCGACCTCTACGTCGTCTGCCTCTTTGAGGGCTCTTTGCAGCACCTCGAAAAGCCCGTCGATGGTTATAATATTGAAGC
>DATGCC010000139.1:0-3565 GCA_035312345.1 Rhodothermales bacterium | reverse complement strand
GTAGAAGCTACGGAAGCAGACTGAGCAAACTTGACTTTTTTAGGTCTTTCCCCCTACTTTAATCAGTGACTCATGTTATGTATAGCCCAGGAAGATGGGCTTGGTCAAGTCGCCAAAAAACTGAATTTGCAGATCGTGCGTAATATGAGTTAATGAGTTTCAGGTAACCTGTGGGATACCTGGAGTGAATTGTCTCTATAGCTGTCTATAGTAGCGCTACGCTTTTCTGATGTGCCGAATGCTAAACGAAACTCCGTACGAACTTTGACAGGTAATGCTATGAAAACGAGGGTAAGATTGCTGGTAATCGCAATAGGTATGAGTTTCTCTGGAATCTCATATGCTCAGGAGGCATTATTGGTAGATGCTGAAGTATGGCTGGTCACGAATGTTTACTGGGCCAAATTGGAAATGATTGCACAATCAAACATTTGGGATCCAGATCGGAATTATCTATCAAGCCCCAATGTATATGAGTATTCTGTTGTCAGCGGAAGTCCACAATCCACGGACTTCTTTATGAACTTCGATCCTATTCAGGGAGGTTGCTTAGTCGGAGGTTGTTTCTCTTATGCAAAGTATCAGATAAAAATATCATGGAAAACATATTCTTATTCAAATGTCAATACTAGAAGCTATTACATTAATTATTTGGATGCTAATATAAATGAGGATTATGCTTATCAGAGCAATATTTGTGGGATTGATGTAATTTTTGACCTCGCAGAAGATGTCATCACTATGAGTTTCAAAGGTGGTTTCCCTACTTGCGGAGGGATAACAACAACCCCGCCTAATGGAGCATCTTACCAGATTTGGCAGTTGACTGGTCCTGATTCCTATACACCGAATTCGGCTCGTCATTTCAACATACCGACTGCTGTAACCACTTCTTGTGGTGGATCTGCGTGCAATCCAAACAGGATCTATGAAATAAACGGGTCTTCTCCTCCGCAAGACCCTTGTCCTGCTTCAGGCTGTTCCATTACGATGCAATCGGAGAATACTCTTACAGCAGAAGCATATTCCTTTTTTGAAAATTATGATCCATATGGAGACATGGTCTTTTACTACTGGAAACTGCCTAATAACACTTACCTGCATGGTATAAATCCGTTTTCCTCGCCAATAACCAGATCATTGTATACCAATCTAGCAATTCCGCTTACGTATGAAGCCTATTATTCATATGACTGGAACCCACCCCACCTTTGGGATCCTGCAAAGGTAGATCAGAAGGAACAGCATGAGGAAAAAAGTACTGAAAGTAAGTTTGTAGGAGAAGAAGGATCTGAGTTGTCGGCCTCGTCTTTTCCAAATCCGTTCAACCCGACAACGACTATTACCTACCAGATCCTTGAATCAAGTCATGTATCACTGATCATTTACGATCTTCTCGGCCGTAGGGTAGCTCGTCTCACGGACGGCTGGCAGGAGGCGGGTCAATACGAGGTTACTTGGGATGCCTCTGCGTTGCCGAGTGGTCTCTATTTGTACCGCCTTGAAGCGGCGGGACAAGGGGTGACTGGCAAGATACAACTGTATAAATAGGATCAATTGACGTAGAGGGAGACAGACCATCCGGCAATCGCGGCCACTTGCCATAGGAAAGGGGACGAAGATGAGACAACACAAGATCCTACTTCTGCTTTGCAGCGCGCTCCTGCTGTTGGTTCATTGCGACGGGACTGATCCTAGAGACCAGGGCCAACCTCATGCCTTGACTCCCGCCGGAAAGGCTACACTTACTATCAACAACCTTGAGGTTCGCCTCGACAGCAGCGGTGCCCTTTCTGGTATTTCTTTGCCTGAGTCTAACCTGAAGCAGATAGCCGATGCGGGCCTGTGGCTTGCAGGCGTGCAGGATGGAGAGGTTAAAGCTCTGGTGCGTGAGTTTAGTCGGAGCAACTACAGCGCCCGTGCAGGAGATCGACAACTGGGCGTCTTCACGCTAACACCGGATAGCCTGGAAGATTTGCGTATAACAAATTGGCCTGTGGACTACAGTGCCCCGGTGCGTGAAGACGGGCAGCCCCGGATCTTTGGAGACATGATGCTATGGTCGGCTCTCTTACCCGCCGCCTATCAGCCTGAAGAGCTGTACGCACAGCCTCTAACGGGCTTGTATGTTACGCAGGCGGTCTATGGTTATAGTGCTCCTGAGTTTCGCGATGTGGTTTTCATGCGGTACGAAATCATCAATGACACAGAGGGAGATCTCACCGATCTCTACGCAGGCTTCTTTGCAGATATAGACCTCGATATGAGGCGCTGCTTTTCAATGTTAGCAAACTCAACGGGATTCGACACAGCTCGTGCTCTTTCTTACACTTATCCTCATGAAGGTTTTGGAGATCAGGATTTGGGGTGCCCCGTTCTCGTACTTGGTTTGGCCTTTCTGGAGTCGCCCATCGCATCCGAGGTTCCCCAAACGGTTAGCAGTCATACCATTCTACAAAAGGGTGCAGGTCCTGAGTATGACTTCAGTGAGGCAACCTTACAAAATCCTCAAGATGTTCTTTGCCGACTACAAGGTCTCTCCAGCCAGGGAGACCCCATGATCGATCCGACCACAGGCATGGCAACACCTTATGCGTTTACAGGCGATCCAGTGACCGAAACAGGATGGCTAGATGTTCCCCTAGAAGTTCGGAGCCTAAGCGCAGCAGGCCCGTTCTCGCTCGCACAGGGTCAAAAAAAGAAGCTCACCGTGGCAATTGTTACTGAGCAGGGGGCTGTCTTATCCGAAGCCCTTGCGCAGCTTCGGCAGCAAGTTGATTTAGTCAGCAGTCGTCCTGATGCGTGGCGTTTTTAGCTGCTGTTCCTCGCCCCAGCAAGCCGAGGAAAGTGCCCGCATCGCCATGGGTAAAGTGGGCACCGAGCGTTAGATTGGGTGTGGGAGTCTGGGGGTATGGGAAGATGGGGGTGAGAAAGCCACCCACACGCCCAACCGCCCATCCTCACATACCAGGTTTTACAAAGGCCCGGCTGGGAAATGCTTCCTGGTCGGGCTTTTTGCATTACCGATACATCACCCGGTTGAAGCGGCGTAGCAGTAGCGCGAGGATGGCAAGGTGGAGCAAGCATCCCACGCCGAGGGCGAGTCCCATCGGCTCGCCGTCCATCGTCTGCCAGAAGGCCTTGGCGGGCCAGTAGGTAAACACCACGCCGAGCCAATACTGCCACGGCTCTGCGACGAACCACGCCGCAATCGGGGCTACGGAGAAAATGCCCATTGCTTTCATCAGCGCCAGCCCTTGCACCTTGTTCTTTGCCACGGCCACCAGCATCAGGCCAAAGATGGGCGCTTCCAGCGCCGCCAGCAGAGCAATGGGCAGCAGCGTTGTATAGGGCACGTCAGCCATATCCATATCCACCATCCACACCACCAGATACGTTGCGGCGAGGCTGACCAGCATGGGTAGCGCGAGGCGGTAGGCCACGTAGGTGTTCATCGACAGCGGGGTCACTTGTAAAGCCGTCAGTGTGCGATCGTCGCGCTCGTCCAGCAGCAGAAAGCCGATCAGGAGGCCGCTGAGCTGGGGCGTAATCAGAATGCCGAAGT
>DATGCC010000138.1:0-2582 GCA_035312345.1 Rhodothermales bacterium | reverse complement strand
GTGGCATCCGGCACTCGATGGCATTTTTGAAGCCCGCCGCCTCGAACGCCGCGTTCCAGTCCTTCACACCCATGCAGAAGAAAGGTCGCCACTTGTCCGGCGTCCCCGGATCGAGGTAGTACACAATCGGCTTCACCGGCTCCACCAGCTCGCCGCGCAGATAGGCGTCCTTATCGCTTGGCTCCAGCCGCCAGCGTCGGATGTAGGATACTTCGGCAGCTTTCTGTTCCTCCAATCCAAAGTCGATCTGCTCGACGGTGAAGAAGCCGACGCGAGGATCTTCGAGGCGCGGCGTCATCGGCTCTTCTGGTAGCAAGATCATCGACTGGTACATCTGCATTGAGAGCGTACCAGTGTCGGTGTTTGAGGGCGGCTCGGTAGCTTCATACGTCATCGTGTGGCGCACGTTGACGTTGAGCGGAAAGCTCTTGGCCTCGTCGATAAATGACCGATCCGTGTCGAGGCGGCGCACCTTGAAACGGGTACGCTGGCTCGTCGAAAGACCGCTTATGGCCGGTACGTCGCTCTCGAAAAAGTCGTTGACCTGGATGACGACGCCCGCCGAATCCTGGCTGAGCGCTTCGATATCGAATGCCTGCACAATAGGCTCGAAGTTGTTGACCTGCACCGCCAACGCCACGGGCAGCGAGTCGCTGGCAACGCTCTGGTACGACATCCGGCGCAGCAACACATCGTAGCCGCGCCGTTCCCAGCGGACGACCTGCTCGCCCACTTTGCTGCCCCCATTCAGAAACGGACTGAGGTTGGCAGGCGTCTGCGCGATCCGGCTGATGAGCAGCATCTCGCGCCCCAGCAGTGAATCCGGGATCTCGAAAAACAGATCGTCTTCTACCCGGTGAATGTTGAACAACCCGCTATCGCTGACAGCAGCGTCGGTGATCACCTCATCGTATTTCTTGTACGGGGCATCCTCCTTCTTGGCGGCGGACTTTTCGGCTGTTGTATCTTTTGCCGTCTGTTGTGTGGCCGATTGGCTGACAGCACAGCCGCCGAGGAGGAGGACAAAGATGAACGTAGGAAGGAGAAAAAAGCGTTTCATATCAGCGCAGTAGGTCGTCGGGAAATGAGCAGGCGTAAGGTACGTTTTCGCAAAGGTTCTTTCCAGCTAATTTTTTAACCCCTTTTGCACCCTCAAACCTGACAGGCATCTTCCGCCAATACCGTAGCCAAGATCTGCACCATCCAATCTGCCTCAGCTTTGCTGAAAACGAGCGGTGGTTTGATCTTGATGACGTTGTGTAAGGGGCCATCGGTACTTAATAAAATGCGGTGATCGCGCATCCGATTGACGATGTGGGACGCTTCCGCTGCTGCTGGCTCCAACGTCTCCCGGCTCCGTACGAGTTCGACGCCGAGGAACAGCCCCCGCCCACGCACATCGCCCATGATGGGATGGGCTGCCATCAGATTCGCTAATGCTTGTTTTAGATGATTACCTACCTGAAGCGCGTGCGCCTGTAACCCTTCCTCCTCAATCACATCCAGCACCGCCAACCCGGCAGCGCACGACACGGGGTTGCCACCGAAGGTGTTGAAATATTCCATCCCGTTGGCGAACGACGCGGCAATCTCCGGCGTGGTGACCACCGCCGCCAGCGGATGCCCGTTGCCTATCGGCTTGCCCATCGTCACGATGTCCGGCACTACACCCTGCGTCTCGAAGCCCCAGAAGTGCGTTCCCACACGCCCGAATCCTACCTGCACCTCATCGGCGATGCACACACCGCCAACAGCACGAACCTGCCGGTAAGCGGCTTGCAGATAACCTGGAGGCAATTCGATCTGCCCGCCACAGGACAGGAGTGACTCAGCAATGAATGCTGCTACTCCGCCCGTTCGCGCCACCCCTTCCTCGAACTGCTCTGCGTACTTGATGCCTGCCTCTTCGCCTCGATACAAGCCACGAAAAACATCCGGCATAGGCACAATATGCGTATGTGACGGTGCACCGGTTCCGCCTTTTCCAGCAAATTTGTAAGGACTGATCTCGATGAGAGAGGTCAGGTGCCCATGGTAGGCGTGATCCACAGCAATGATATCGCGGCGGCGGGTGTGGGTGCGGGCCAGCCGAAGCGCGAGGTCGTTGGCTTCGCTGCCGGAGTTGACGAAGAAGCACACGCTGAGCGGATCGGGCAACGTAGCCGTAAGACGTTCGGCGTAGTCAACCAGCGCGTCATGCAGATAGCGCGTGTTGGTGTTGAGCACGCCCACCTGTCGCTGGGTCGCCTGCACCACGGTCGGATGGCTGTGCCCCACATGCGCCACATTGTTGACACCATCGAGATACGCTCGCCCAAGATCATCATAGAGATAGACCCCGTACCCACGCACGATTTTGAGCGGCTGCTGATACGCCACGCTCAGGTTGCGCCCCAGTACCTGCGCCCGCCGCGCCAACAGATCTTCCACGGATCGCCCCCGCTGTGGAAACGCCGCATCTGGAATGCCGACGAGCAGGTTGGGATCAGGGCAGATACCCAGCCACACCTCACGCTCAGACGGCGGTGCCACACCAGGAAAATCGCCTTTCCGGCCCAACATATCGGTTATCACCTGAAAAT
>DATGCC010000137.1:0-2057 GCA_035312345.1 Rhodothermales bacterium | reverse complement strand
GCGCAGCGTGGACAAGCAGGCTGAGCACCGAGATCACGACCGACACCAGCACCAGCCGCAACGCCGCTGCCTCCCCGCCCACCTGGTTGATCTGCGTAAAAATGGCCAGTGGAATGGTGCGTGTGCGTCCGGGAATGTTGCCTGCCAGCACAATGGTCGCCCCAAACTCGCCGATGGCGCGGGCGAAGGCCAGCACCACGCTCGCCGCAATACCCCGCGCCGCCAGCGGCATTGTCACGTAGCGAAAGACGGCCCAGCGTCCGCCGCCATACACATACACCGCCTCCTCCCAGGCCGGGTTGATCTGCTCGAACGCCACGCGCATTGGCTGCACCAGTAGCGGAAAAGCTACCACGCCTGCTGCTATCGCCGCGCCCAGCGTCCCGAAGGCGATCCGAACACCGAGCAGGCTTTCCAGCCATCGCCCGATGAGCCCTTCGGGGCCAAGCACAATCAGCAACAGCAATCCTGTCACCACCGGCGGCAGCACCAGCGGCAACTGGACCACGTTCTCGACCAGAAACCGCAGTGGCACGCGGCGGCGCGCCAGCGCATAGGCCAGCGCTACGCCGAACGGCAGGCTCACCCCCACCGCCAGCGCTGCCACTTGCAGCGAGAGCCCAACGACCTGCCACTCAGCCGGTGTCAGCATTACGGTTGATCGTTGATCGAAGAAGAAAGACGAGGCCGGAAACCATACTGCTCCCAGAGGTCCGCCCGCGAAGCATCGCTGGCGAATGCCACGAACGCTGCCGCGCCATCTGGATTGGGCGCATCAGCCAATCGGGCTACGGCGTAGCGGATGTCCGGCTGGCACGCCTCTGGCCACCGGGCCACCACCTGCACCAACGCATCGGCCTGTACATCGGAGGCATAGACGACAGCAACCGTCGCCGCACCATTGCGCACCGACAGCAGCGCGGCGCGCACGTTCAGCGTAGGCACCACCTGTGGGGCCATCTGATCCCACAGCCCGGCACAGACCAACCCTTCGCGTGCATAGATGCCAGCGGGAACGTGCTCTGGATCAGCCAGGGCGATGCGCGGCTGATCCACCAATGGCTCCAGCGACGCCCACGCCATGCTCGTTGAATCACGTCTTGCCACAACGACGAGGCGGTTGCTCAGGGGATACTGTACGGCTCCTCCGACATGGCCCTGCGCTTCGACTTTGTCCATCCAGGCGAGGTTGGCGGAGAAAAACACATCGGCGGGCGCGCCCTGCTCAATCTGCCGGGCCAGTAGCGAAGTGGCTGCCACGTTGGGCACCACCCGGTACTGTGGATACGCCCTCTCGAACGAATCAGCCACCGCTTGCAGCGCATCGGTCAGGGAGGCTGCTGCAAAAACGACAACGTCTTTTGTTTCTGGCGATGAGGAGGCGTGGCATCCCGTCAGCAACATCAGGAGAAACACGATAAGGAAAGGGCAGAGCACAAACAGAACGTCTTCCGCCTCCCGCCCTCCGCTCTCCGAACGCAAGCCATTAGAAAGGCACATGGTCTCAAAGACTGCCGCGCTGTTGCAATGACTGAATGGCTTCCTCGGCCTGCTGGTAATAGCTTGACTCGGGACCGACGAGCGACTTGACGGCCTCGAACTGCTCGGTGGCCTGATCCCCTCGCCCGATGAGCGCGAGCATGATGCCATAGTTGAACCGGGCATGCAGGTGGTTGGGGTCGGCATCCAGCACCTGCTTGATTTCCTGGACGCCCTGCATCGGATTGTTGGAACTCAGATAGGCTGTCGCCATGTCGGTGCGAACATCGTGGTTGTCGGGCTGAACCTCCAGCACCCGCTGATACGCGGCGATGGCCTGCTGCGCCACGGGCGGCTTGGCCTGATCTTGCAGGGTGCTCATCCAGTCATAAAACAGATCACCTGCCCGCTTCCATTCTTCTGGCGTACTTTGCACCTCTGCAATCTCCTGCTGCACGAGGGCCGCGCGGTCGAGCCGCCCGCCGCCGATGAAGAGGTTTGCCAGTTCACGCTGTTTTGCCAGCTTCGCCTCGCCCTCCAGTTGTTCAATTTCGGTTTCGAGCGCCTGCGCCTGTTCC
>DATGCC010000136.1:0-24194 GCA_035312345.1 Rhodothermales bacterium | reverse complement strand
CAGCAGGTTCGCGGCGAGATGCCGTCCGGGCTGGCCGCCGGGGTGTATTTCATGACGCTGCGTTCGAGCACCGCTGTGCAGACGGTGAAGCTCATAAAGTTATAGGCGTGATATCACACACGTCAGACGCGTTCGGGTTTTAAGAAAAAGCCTACCTACGCCCCCCTTCTTTATGCGTCCCCTGGAATGCGTATTGCAGCAAATGTACAATGCGACTGTCCAAGGTCGCGCCGTTCATCGCGTTAAAATGTTCTCAAGCATCCTTCTCAAGTAGGCTTCGTGCCAAGAGCTTGGGGTAAAAGGGGATACCAATCAGCAGTTTAGCTGGGGGGAGAATGCGGGTTCCTGTAGCCCTGGCAGCGACAGCGTTGATTGTTATGTGGGGTGTGCCGATATTAGTAGATATTGATGGATTGGGAGGTGGGATAGCAGTGCGTGATGTTGGAGGTAATTATTGTTCAGACAGGTAGGACGTTTCATTTTGCTGAACTCCCTGTAGTCCATCAACACCTTTCGCTCATTCCTCTAAAATAGTGAGTGTCAGCGTACCGTGTCTGCATCGTCTACGACAGACCCTCATCGTCGCTTTGCTGGCGATGGTGGCCGCGAGCTGTGGTCCGTCCCAGGAGGAGGCGTCTGGCCCATTGGCTCGTGTGCTCAATGCTGCACCACCGGGGGGGAGATACCCTGCGGGTCCGACAGCCTTCCAGGACGTGCCTCCTGCTGTCCGTCTCCCATTCCTCACACAGTACGTTCATAGAACTTGGACGGCGGAAGATGGGCTGCCCTACGCTGGGGTATCAGCAATCACGCAGACTGCGGACGGTTTTATCTGGGTCGGCACGCGGGGTGGGCTGGCGCGGTTCGACGGTACCCGGTTTGTCACGTTCAGCACCCGCAATACGGCCGCGTTCCAGAGCAACAGCATCAGTGCACTCTACGCCGCCCAGAATGGTATACTCTGGGTCGGTACACTCGGCGGGTTAGTGCGCTACCACGACGGCCAGTTTACCACGCTCACCACAGCCGATGGGCTCCCCAGCGACAACGTCTGGGCTGTGACTGGAGGGCCAGATGGCGTGCTCTGGGTCGGGACGCTGGGTGGGTTAGTGCGCTACAGTGATGGCCAGTTCACCACGTTCACTACAGCCGACGGGCTGCTTTCTGATGATGTGCGTGCCGTCAGTGTGACTGCGGACGGCACTGTGTGGGCAGGGACCTACGGCGGCGGCATCAACCGCTGGGCCAACGGCCAGGTGGCGTCATACACCCTTGATGACTCGCCTTCGGGGTCGCTGGTTCGTGCCGTGCTCGCGGGCAAGGACGGACGCGTGTGGGTCGGGGTGGGCGAGGGACAGGCGGATCGGTCGCCGCACCAGCTTCTCCAACTCGCGCGGGGACGCTTTCGCTCGCCCGTATTGCAGCACAGCCTGTTTGCGGTACGCACCCTCCATGAAGAACGTGATGGCACCCTCTGGGTAGGGACTTACGGAGGTGGCCTTGTACGGTATACACACGGCAGTGTCCAGCCTTTGACGATGCAAGATGGCCTGACGGATGACCGCGTACAGGCCATCTACGAGGATCGCAGCGGGAATTTATGGGTCGGCACGATGGGCGGGCTGGATCTCCTCCGCCACGACGCCCCTTTCATGACGTACGCCACCGAGGAGGGACTACCAGATGATAACGTCCGCGCTGTCACGCAGGATGTGCAGGGCGTGGTCTGGATTGCCACGGCAAATGGGGTCGCCCGCTTCGAGGCCGACAGGATCAGGGCTTACACTTCGCACGAGGGCCTACCCGAGCCCTATGTCCAGTCGCTCTGGGCGCGGCGCAATGGGGAACTCTGGCTTGGTGGGCAGCACGGCGTCACCCGGTACGCCGCTGGTGTATTCACACGTTTCGGATTACCAGGTGACTGGCCTCAAGGAGCCATATGGTCCATCGTCGAGGACCGAGAGGGCCAGCTCTGGCTCGGCAGCACGGGTGGGGGGCTCATCCGGTTCGACCCGGCTGGCTCACACGCTTACACCATAGCCGATGGCCTTGCTCACAACAGCGTAACGGCCCTGCTTGCCGGTCGCTCGGGGGGGCTCTGGATCGGTACGGCAAGTGGGTTGAATAGGATGACCGCTGGGCAGCTACGTTCCTTTGAAGGAGCCGAGCGGTTCGACGGGATTAACGTGCGCAGCCTCTACGAGGACAACGAAGGGACACTATGGGTGGGGACTTACGGCCGGGGGTTGATCCGCATCCGCGAGGGCCGTGTAACGGTTTACACGATCCGCGAGGGTCTTCACGACGATGGTGTCTGGAGCATTCTGGAAGACGACCGTGGGTTTCTGTGGATGAGCAGTGACCGAGGTGTGTTTCGGGTGTCGAAACGCGATCTGGATGCCGTAGCGGAAGGTAGCCAGGCCCTCGTGACTTCCCTAGTGTACGGGGTCGCTGACGGCATGAAAACGGCTGAGGGCAATGGAGCCGGCAAGCCCTCAGGCTGGCGCACGCACGACGGACGGATGTGGTTCGCTACTCAGTGGGGCGTCACCGTTGTGAACCCAGCATCGGTCGGGAGCATAGAGGGGGCAGCACCGATCATCGAGAGTGTCCGGACACACGGGCGGGCAGTGGGCGCGAGATCCGACGATACTGTGACTTTGCCGGCGACGGCGCGTGACCTTACTATCACCTACACCTGCCTCGACTTCGCCAATCCAGAGCGGCTCCGGTTTCGGTACCGACTCGACGGATTCACGGACGGATGGATCGACGCTGAGGACCGGCGCGAGGCCGTGTTTACGAATGTGCCTGCGGGCCATTATACCTTCCGGGTAGCGGCCACGAGCGGCGATGGTGTGTGGCGTGAGGGTGATGAGGCGATCAGGGTCACAGTGGCCCCGTTCGTCTGGGAAACGACATGGTTCCGCCTGCTCGCGGCCCTGGCTATCGGTGGGCTCGTCGTTCTTGCGGTTCGGGCACAGGGGCGCAGGCAGGCCCGGCATGCGGCTGCGCTTGAAGAACTGGTCGCCGCCCGCACCGATGAACTCCGCCGCGCGAAGGAGACGACCGAGGCGCAGGCCCTCCGGCTCCTCGAACTGGACGACCTCAAGAGCCAGTTCTTCGCCAACGTGAGCCACGAGTTCCGCACCCCGCTCACGCTCACGATCGGTCCGCTCGACGACCTCCAGGCCGGGCTCTACGGCCCGCTCTCCGCGCCCATGACCGGGCAGGTGGACCTCGCGCGCCGTAACGCGCGGCGCGTGCTCGACCTCATCAACCAGATCCTCGATGTGGCCCGCCTCGAAGCTGGACGAACCCCGCTCCGCGCCCGCCCACTCGACCTCGGCACCTTCGTTGAGGCCGTCGCACAGCCGTTCCGAGCGCTGGCGGCGCGCAGGGCGATAACCTTCGACGTAGACCTCCCGGCTGCTCCGGTCGAGGTCTTCGCCGACCCGCCGCACTTCGAGAAGGTCCTCGCCAACCTGCTCTCGAACGCGCTCAAATTCACGCCCGAGGGGGGGACCGTCCGTGTGAGCGTCACGACCGAGGTCGGTGCGGCGCGCGTCACGGTGCGCGATAGCGGCCCTGGCATCCCGGCGGCCGACCTGCCGCATGTCTTCGACCGGTTCTACCAGGTGGGTGGGGCGGCGCAGACGCAACTCGGCACAGGCATCGGGCTGGCGCTGGCGAAGGAGATCATGGACCTCCACGGGGGCACACTCACCGTGGAGAGCGAGGAGGGCTTCGGGAGCACGTTCACCGTCACGCTGCCGCTCGGGCAGGCGCACCTCGCCCCCGATCAGATCGATGAGACCGCCGAGCTGTGGGCACCGGGTGCGACGCTCCCCGTTGCTGAGCCCGGCGGCGACGGCATCTCCGAGGCCGTGGGCGAGGACCCTGCCGCCGACGTAACGACGGTGCTCGTGGTGGCGGATCACCCCGAGGTGCGCGCCTACGTTCGCCGCCACCTCGAAGCCGCCCCGGAGGGGAGCCCCACCTATCGGGTCCTCGAAGCGGCCGACGGGGAGGCCGGGCTGGCTCTCGCCCGTGAACGCCTGCCCGACCTCGTGCTCTCCGACGTGATGATGCCGAAGCTCGACGGGCTGGGGCTGTGCCGTGCCCTCAAGGCCGATCCCGAGACTGACTTCATCCCCGTCATCCTCCTCACGGCGAAGGCGGCCCCGGAGGACAAGCTCGAAGGGCTCGGCGAGCACGCCGACGACTACCTGACCAAGCCCTTCGATGTGGCCGAGTTACGGGCGCGCATCGCGAACCTGATCGCCGTGCGGACGCGGCTGCGCGAGCGGTTTCGGCAGGAGGGGATGGCGCTCGTGTTGGGCGAAGACGCAGCGGCCCCGATGCGCCTTCCCGCTCTGGCGGCTGTGACCTCTGCCGATGACACCTTCCTGGAGCGGGTGCGCGAGGCCGTCGAGGCACACCTCAGCGACGAGACGTTCTCGGTCCAGCGGCTGGCTGAGGTGGCGGGGGTGAGCCGGGGGCACCTCCACCGGCAACTCAAAGCGCTCGTGGGGCAGACGCCCACCGACCTGATCCGCCTGATGCGCCTGGAGCGGGCGGCCCACCTGCTGGCTGGCCGGGCCGGTACCGTCAGCGAGATCGCCTATGCCGTCGGGTTCAAGAGCGTCGGGCACTTTTCGGACAGCTTTGTGCAGGCGTACGGGTGTCGCCCGTCTGCCTATGCCAGCCGCGAGGGGACGGCCGAGGACGAAACGGTGTAGCGAAGAAAGGGTGAGGGAGGCGGTCGCGTAGCGGGGAAGGGTAGCCTCTGCCGCCGTCCGCCTGACGCCGGGGATTGGACGCATACGCTGAGGTCACCATCTCTTCCGTCAGCGTCACATGCGACGTGTGGAGAAGAGGATGCGACGTGGGCGGAACGGCGGAGTGAGCACGCCGGGCTATATAGGGAGCGAGGTGCCGACCCCTTTGGTCGAGGACCACTTACCCCGGGCCAGCGGAGCCTATCGCTACGGTGGCCTCCATCAGTCCCCATGAGGTTCATCGTGAAACACGTCTCTCTAGTTTGCACTTTCGCGCTGCTTGCCGCGCTCACTACCGGCTGCGACGAAGCCGCCCCGACGGCCTCCGCCAGCTTGTCTCTGGAGACTCCGATAGAGGCTCAGGAAAGAGGCTCCAATCCCAGCAAACGCAGTGACCACCGCGTATCTGTCGGCGGTGCCGATGTCTGCGAGGCCCTGGGCCTGCCTACCGGATGCGACGCCAACTACTCGCTCACAGCGACGGTTGACGCCGACGGGAACGCGCGGGGCCAGTGGCAGGACACGTTCGCGGGCGGCGGCTTAGGCCAGCACTCGGCCATTGACTGTGTCAACATCCAGGGCAACACCGCCGTGATCGGCGGCGTGGTCACCCATGGCACCGACGGATTCGGGAACGACGTGACGGGGTTCCGCTCACTCACGGCGGTCGTGGACAACGGCACGTCGCAGCAGGACCCGGCCGACCAGATCAGCGGCTCCTTCATGGCCCCCAGCGGCTACGACTGCCATGCGTACAGCATCGAGGACTTCGAAGTGGACGGCGTCCTGTACGACCTGACACACGGGCAGGTGACGATTCGCTGAGACCGTAGCTGCGATGGGGCGGGTGCGTGCCGTGATGGACGCGCCCTTCCCGGACCAGCCTTTCCGGTCCTCTGATCTCTCTAGCTCCTCTTCCGGCCCTCGTCGTCATGGTGACCTCGCCACTCCTCGCCCCCCTGCATGTCCTCGTCGCCGACGACAATGCGGATATGCGGCTCTATCTCACAGGCTGCCTGCGTGGCTTCGGCCTGGTGGCCCTCACCGTCACGGAGGCAGCCAACGGGCGGGAAGCGCTCCTCCTCGCCCGCACGCTCGCCTTTGACCTCATCATTAGCGACGTCGTCATGCCGGGCCTCGACGGGCTCGCCCTCTGCCGTGCGCTCAGGGCAGATGCGGAGCTTGCCCGCATCCCCGTCCTCCTCATCAGCGGAGCGGAAACGCAACAGCTACCCGATGTAGGGGCGAATGCTTTCCTGGCCAAGCCCTTCAACGCGGAGGACTTGCGGGTCTGCCTCTTGCCCTTGCTCCATCGTCCGCCCTGATGCGGGTGATGGTGCTGATGAAGTAAGCAACACGTACAAAAGCACGCTTCCTGGGCAACAAGTAAAGGAATGATCGTCGATTGACAGATGCACGCAGCGGACGACGCTGCCCGCTGCTGCCAAGGCGGACTGCTCGACGACCGGGCGCGTGGATGGGCAAGCGGTTCCTTACATCAGCGCAAGCTCTCTATCGAATATCTCCTAACCTAAACAAACCTCGTTATGAAGACAAAACCGACACTTCTTGCTCTATCCTGCATGTTCTTGATCCTAGCGCCGTACCGCACGACCTACGGTCAGAACCAATACGAGCAGCAGGTACTCCAGCAGTTGCAATACGCCTCCTCTGCCTTCACCTCCGCAGGCTACACACCAATCATTGCGGACGGCGGCAGTCTTGCGCAGGGCGAGACGATGACGTACACCGTCACGCTGCAGACCGGAGCGTCCTATATGCTCATGGGGGTATGCGACCAGGACTGCAGGGACCTGGATCTGGCGCTCTACGACGGCTACGGTAATCTCATCTCAGTCGACGAAACGGAAGACGACGCCCCCGTGGTGGATGTGACCGTCGCGACCGGTGGTGACTTCACCCTTCAGGTTACGATGTATCAGTGTAGTGAAGCGATTTGCTACTACGGCGTGGGAGTCTACGGTCAATAGCAGGACCCTCATTGTGGGCCTGTCGGCCCTCCCTGATCCCGCACACGCACAGTTTTCGGCGTTCCACGTTCTGTGGCCGAAATCTAATAGCATCTGGCCGTTCATCAAGCGGATAGGTAGCTGCAGTCAAACTTAAAGGGTATTCGTCATGAAATTTTACCTCACCCTGCTCCTGTCTTTTGTGCTTCTGTCAACAGCCTGTTCTTCCAGCAAGCAAGAAGAAAGGGGAGAGGAGTCTATGGAAAAAGCAGCGCAGTCGCCCGCACCTGCACCGGGCACCGCGATGGTCTCCGCCCTGGTCAAAGGGTGTGAGGAAAAGGACGACAGCTTTCTCTGTACCCTCCTGATTGAGCAAGTAGATGGGTATGGCGCGAGCACGCCACCGCTCCCTGTAGGCTCCGAAGTAGACGTTGCCGTACCAAAAAGCGTCTTAGGCGAAGCATCGGATGGCAGCCAAGCGGCGGCCCTGCTTGCCATAGACAACAGGGTTGCTGTCACGTTGCAGCATCGCCAGGTCTTGTCGACGGACGGTGATACACCACCCGTGTGGCGTGTCATAGCCATACAGTAAACAACAGGTAGCAAGCTGATGCAGGTGTGGGCTGCTACCAGCCTGGATTTGCCCGTGCTCATGGCCTATAGGACTGTTATTAATCTCCCAGATGCCTGATTCTGTGTCCCCTTTCCCGTACCTCAAACAAAAGCTGGGCCTTCTAGCCCGCCTCCCGAAGCTATGAAATCGAAACCCTTGTTCTTCCTGACAGGAGCCTTGCTCTTTACCTGCCTGCTCATCGCGTTTGGCTGGTCTCGTCTTGACACAAGACCTACGCCCCAGTCGCTCAGCGAGGTCTCCGAGGCGAAGCCGCTGGAGAAGAAAGCGGCCCGCGCCGAGTATTTTATCAATATGCTGCGCGATCCAGCTACCAACGCGCTTCCACCCAACATCCGAGCACGCGAGCTGGCCCATGCGCGCACCCTGCCTCGCATCGACCAGGTTTTGTCTAAAGCAGGCGGGGCCGTTCCCTTCAACTGGGTAGAGGCAGGTCCCGTGGATGTGGGTGGGCGTACCCGTGCGCTGGCAGTTGATGTGACGAACTCCAATGTCATTGTCGCTGGGGGTGCTTCAGGGGGTATCTGGAAATCGACGGATGGGGGCGCGAGTTGGCGTTTGAAGAGCGACCTCGCAGAAATCAACGGGGTGACGTCGCTCGCCCAGGACCCACGCGCCGGTCAGACCAATACCTGGTATTACACCTCGGGAGAACGCTCTGGCTCTGCTGGCGATCAGGGGGGCGGGGCGTCCTTCTTCGGATCTGGTTTCTATCGATCCCTCGACAACGCGGAAACCTGGCAGCGCATAGTCGTCCCAACGGGCGACCCGACGAGCTTCGATGCCCCTCTAGACTATGTCTCCAGGGTCGTCGTAAGTCCGACCACTGGCAGTGTGTTTTTGGCCAGCAACGGCTATGGCCTCTTTCGCTCTGCCGACAGCGGTGCGTCCTTTGCCTTCGTGCTGGGGGGCGCAGGCGATCATGAGTGGAGCGATATTACCGTTGCTACCAACGGAACCCTGGTGGCAACGTTGTCCTCCGGTAATGAAAACCCGACCAATCCGCCAGGTGTGTATCGCTCTACGGATGATGGACAGACCTGGACAAATATCACGCCGACCAGCTTTCCCAACCCGAGCGCACGTAGCGTGGTTGCGATTGCCCCCTCCAACAACGACGTGGCCTATGTCCTGACGTTCACTGGCGAAGGCAGTGGGGCCACCGAGAATATCCGCTTTCACAAGCTGAACCTGTCGACGGGCGGCTCAGAAGACCGCAGCGGCAACCTGCCTAACTTTGGCGGTGATACAGGCTTCTTCGACACCCAGGGCAGCTACAACATGGTGCTTGCGGTGAAGCCCGATGATGAAAATTTTGTCTTAGTGGGTGGCACCAACCTCTACCGCACGCGGGATGGCTTTGCTACTGCGGCCACGCAACTGACAGAAAACTGGATCGGTGGCTATGCGACGGCCAATGATATTTCTCAGTACATAAACCAGCATCCTGATCAGCACACTGCGGTCTTTGACCCGGCCAATCCTAACCGCTTGTGGAGCGGGCACGATGGCGGGTTGAGCCTTGTTGCAGACATCACTACGACCGCGTCCGAAGTGCCCTGGCAGAAGATGAACAACGGGTATAATGTCACCCAGTATTATGGCATTGCTCAGCATACCACGGCGGGAGATGGCCGTCTCTTTGGCGGGGCGCAGGATAACGGGAGTCCCTATTTCCGTTTCGATGGGCAAACCGCCACCGCATCTACAGATTTAACCACCGGTGATGGCGGTTATGTCTACATGGGGGCTACTTTTGCCGTGGGGTCAGCCCAGAATGGGGCATTACAACTATCACCCTACGATCAGAACGGCGATCCGGCTAGTTTTCAGTTCTCCCCAAACATTACACCGCCAAATGCGGCCAATCAGCTTTTCATCAACCCTTATGCCGTCGATCCAGTCAGTGAAAACGTCGTCTATTATCCCGGTGGCAATGTGCTCTGGCGCGGAGACCTTACGGCTACGATGAGTGATCCAAACAATGCCCCTGCCTGGCAAGAACTCACCAATATAACCTTGCCTGATGGGTATGGATATTCGGCCCTGACGGCTTCGATTGCTCCGGCCCATGTCCTCTACCTCGGTGCTTCTGGAGAGGGTGCGCCCGTGATTATGCGCCTGGACAACGCCACCACCGCCACCGATGGCGAGGTCGCCCGCTCGATTCCTGGGGCTGCTGCTGGCGCGTATGTCCATGCTATCGCTGTCAATCCCGAGAATGCCGACGAGATCATGGTCGTTTTCTCGAATTACAACGTCGTTGGGCTGTATCACTCTACCGATGGGGGCCAGACGTATAGCGCAGTGGAAGGCAACCTCACGGGCGATGCCAGCAATCCAGGCCCGTCCCTGCGCAGTGCCACGATCCTACCTTTCAATGGCGAGGCGACCTACTTGATTGCGACCAGCACGGGCGTCTATTCGACGACGAATCTTGCTGGGGCTAGCACCGTCTGGGCACAAGAGGCCGCGAGCGGAATTGGCAACACGGTGACGGCGTTTATTACCTCGCGCACGTCTGATGGGCGGGTCGCGGTGGGCACTCATGGGCGCGGCATTTTCCTCGGTACACCGTCTCAGGCCACCGCCATCGAAGACGATCCCGAGCAGCCCACGGCTTTTACCCTGGCGCAGAACTACCCGAACCCGTTTAACCCCAGCACCACGATTGCCTTCACCCTGGCGCAACCCGGAGAAGTTACGCTGAGCGTATATGACCTTACGGGTCGCAAAGTGAGCACCCTGTTGCAGGCTTCACAAAGAACAGCCGGGGTCCATACGGTGCCGTTCGATGCGTCAGATCTTGCCAGTGGCACCTACCTCTACACCCTCGACGTAAAGGCAGTGGGTAGCACCTCGCGGCAGGCAAAGCAGATGACACTGCTCAGGTAAATCACTACGTTTAGCGATGGCACTTTGGAGTCCCCTTTCTGAAAAGGAGGGGGACTCCTTGCCTATTACCTTGCTGGGGTGGCTGTTCCTAATCCCTAGTACAGTGACATATCGAATGTGCGGCGGTGCTTGCGGGTGGTGGGATGCTGCGGGCCGAGCAGCATAAAGAGCGCGATGCAGGCTTTGCGGGCTCCGTCATCATCGTAGTAGCGGTTCGTCTGGACGACTTCGATGAACCTGGTTAACGCCATGTCGAAGTCGCGTTCGGCGAGGGCCTCAAGGGCGGCGAGGTAGGTGGCTTTGCCGTTTTCGTCGGGTAGCGCGTCTGCGTCGTCATGCAGCCGTATCAGGCGAGCGATGGTGTGGACGGCTTCTTCGACCTGCACGTAACTGGGTCCGGCAAACGCAGCACCTTCCGCCAGCGACTCGGCGCGTGTTGGATCGCGGAAGACAAGGAGTTGCGCTAGCAGGATGCGGGCTTTGGCGTTGGTGGGTTCTTCCGCCAGCACCTGTTCCAGCAGCGATTCCGCCAGATCGAAATTGTCGGCTTCGAGGGCGGCTTCGGCTTGTTCTACGCGCAGCCGGTTCTCACTCGGCAGGGCTTTCTCCAGCCATTGCTTGATGGCGTATTCTGGCAGCGCGCCGGTAAATTCATCCACCACTTCGCCGTCCACGAACAGCTTGACGGCGGGAATGCCCCGGATGCCGTAGCGTTGTGAGACAGCGGGATGCTCGTCGGTGTTGACCTTCACCAGCGTCCAGACACCTTCGTTTTCGTGCGCCAATTTTTTGAGGGTGGGGCCGAGGGCACGGCAGGGACCGCACCATGGTGCCCAAAAATCGACCAGGATCGGCTTTTTCTGGCTATTTTCAATCACGTCTTCTTGAAAGCTCGAAACTTCAAACGTTGTCATCGTCGTACTTTGTGTTCTGTGGCTCGTTGATGAAAGCAGCGTGTACATCTGAGTCGCCTTTTGTATCCACCGACTATCCTCTTGCTGTGTTTCCGATGACCCTACGATCCGTTTTTGCCCCGTTTGGTTTCGCTGTTTTGTTGCTGCTGGTGCTGCCGGGCTGCAAGCCTGCCGAATTGGAGGTCGACGACCCGTCTGTCGATCTCACCTCAAACACCACCTATGACGCCACTACCGACTCACTACGCTATCCGGGCGAAGTCCACCTGCGCAACATCCGGCAGCTTACTTTTGGCGGCAACAATGCCGAGGCGTACTGGAGCTTCGATGACGATCAACTCATCTTTCAGAGTGACTGGGACCAGATCAACAACCAGGGCTGCGATCAAATTTATGTCATGAACGCCGATGGCACCGCGCTGAATGATAGCACGCAGTATCGCCTCGTTTCGACGGGCGAAGGGCGGACTACGTGTAGCTATTTCTTGCCAGACGGACGCGTCATCTACGGCTCGACGCATGCCGGAGACCGCGCCTGTCCTGAGGTCGTGATGTTTGAGGAAGACCGCTACGTCTGGCCCATCTACGCTGGCTATGACATCTATGTCGCCAACCCTGACGGCAGCGAGCCGGAACTGCTGATCGGTGGCCCTGGCTACGACGCTGAGGCGACCGTCTCACCGGATGGGCGCTTTGTCATCTTTACCTCCACACGCTCGGGCGACCTCGAACTGTGGCGCTATGAAATCGAGACGGGCGATCTGCTGCAACTTACCGATGGGTTGGGTTACGACGGGGGTGCCTTCTTCTCACAGGACTCGCAGCAAATCGTGTGGCGCGCCAGCCGTCCGACGGGTGACGACGCGACGGTCTATCAGGATCTGCTCTCCAAAAACCTCGTCGAGCCGAGCGCGCTCAACATCTTCGTGGCCGATATCGATGGTTCGAACGTGCGGCAGGTCACCGATCTGCCGGGTGCCAACTGGGCCCCGTTTTTTCATCCCGATGGCGACCGCATCCTGTTTACGTCCAACCACCACATGCTGGCGCAAGGCGGGCGCGTCTTCGACATTTTCATAATCAATACCGACGGCACGGGCCTCGAACAGGTTACCCATTCTGGCACCTTCGACGCCTTCCCCATGTTCTCCTTCGATGGCACGAAGCTCGCCTTTTCCTCCAACCGCAATGCCTCGCGCACGCCGAGCCGCGATACCAACGTCTTCGTCGCCGACTGGGTGGAGATGTCAGATGACACAGCGCCAGCCTCGGGCGAATAGGGGGACAGGGACCTATATCAAAAGCTGTGGCAGGAAAGGTATTGAGGTCTCGTTAGCAACTTGGGCGCAAGTCCTTTGTCATGAATGGGGTCTTTATTGATGCGGAGGTGCCGATATGAATAGGAAACAGCGCATGGTGCTCTGGATGGGTGGTATGCTTATGGTATTGATGGGCCTTTTTCCGCCAGTTCAGGTGGAGGCTTTTTATCCCCCGTGGAAAAATGATTTCGATGAACAGGTGCCAGCGGTTGCGACGGAGTATCGGTATCAGTTTATCGGAAGCGACAGTCGCATTTTCATGGACGAGACGGGTGCGGCTGTTGGGTCGGAAATCGGCTGGGCACGGCTTCGGTTGCAAGGGTTGATTGTGGTATTGGTGATGTTTGTCTTCCTGTTTGTCTGGCGCAACAAAGGGAATGGCGATGGTGGGTTGGATTATCCTGAGCCGACCGTGCCCACAGCGCCGAATAGTCCGGAGCATATTTCCGTTTCTGCGTAGAGCGAAATCACAAGCAGTTTGCTAAAAAGGTGAGTCTGACTGGCTCGCCCTTTTGTATTTTCAGAAAAACAGCAGGCAAAAAATATTTTTAGCCTGAACTAAGTTTGAATCCTGACATATAATCTCCGACCTCAAAATCCTTTCTGATCGGAGATAAAGCGTATGCAGCATCGAATGACCATGCTCTGGAGCAGCCTGCTTGTCCTTGGCATATTCCTGACCGGATGTGCCTCATCTCCAGACTCAGGTGGGGCGCAGGATTTCTCAAACCGCACTATCAATGTCGTTGCCACGACCAGCATGATCGCCGATCTGGTGGACATTGTGGGCGGCGACCGGGTAGACGTGCAGGGGTTGATGGGGCCAGGCGTCGATCCGCACCTCTACAAAGCCAGCGAGGGCGATGTGGCACGCATGGCCGGTGCCGACGTGATTTTTTACAATGGCCTCCACCTCGAAGGAAAGATGACCGAAGTCTTCGAGCAGATGGCCGGGCGCAACATCCCGACTATTGCTGTTGCAGAGGGTGGCGTGCCAGACAGCCTGCAGCGCGAGTCGGCGCTGTTTACGGGTAATTTTGACCCCCACGTCTGGTTCGATGTGACGCTGTGGTCCAGTGTGGCACAATACGTCGCCGACGAGTTGGCGCGAATGGATTCCACGCATGCTACAACCTACGAGGCCAACGTGCAGGCGTATCTGCAAGAACTGGAGGCGCTGAATGCTTACGTCCGCAGGCGGGCCAAGGAAGTCCCGGTGGAGCAACGTGTGCTGGTCACGTCGCACGATGCGTTTGGCTACTTTGGGCGGGCTTACGATTTCGAGGTGCGCGGCTTACAGGGTATCAGCACGGCCACCGAAGCCGGGACCGCCGATGTGCAGGAACTAGCTGAAGAAGTGGCGCGGCGGCACATCCCAGCCATGTTCGTCGAATCCTCGGTGTCGCCGCGTGGGATTGAGGCCGTGCGAGAGGCCGTGCGGGCACGGGGTTTCGAAGTCGCCATCGGTGGGACGCTCTACGGCGATGCCCTCGGGCCAGCAGATACCCCAGAAGGAGCCTATCTCGGGATGGTACGGCACAACATTGATACCATCGTGGATGCCCTCCGACCGGAATCAGACAGTTGAGACAATGCCTACAGAATCTCTTTTCCGCTGGATCTGCCTGGGTGCGCTGGTGCTGAGCATCGGCCTATCGGGCTATTATCGCAAGCGAGCCCGGCAGGAGGGTGATGTAATTGCCCGTCGGTCTGAAGAGGGTTTAATGATCGCGCTTCGGTTGCTTGTGACGTTACCTTTGCTGCTGACCATTGTCGCTTATCTGGTAAATCCGGCATGGATGGCCTGGGCACAGGTCAACATTCCGCTCTGGCTTCGCTGGGTCGGTGCTGCGCTGATGCTCGGAGCCGCGCCGCTGGTCGTCTGGGTGCTGCGGTCCATCGGGCGCAACATTAGCGAGACGGTACTGACGAAAGCCTCGCACGAACTGGTTACATCTGGGCCATACCGCTGGGTTCGGCATCCATTGTATACGACAGGTCTTATATTGCTAACAGGCTTGAGTTTGTTGACGGCAAATGCCTTCATTACTTGTCTGGTGTTGCTCATCGGGGTGTTGATCGTTAGCGTTGTTATTCCCCGAGAAGAAGCAGCATTGATCAAAGTCTTCGGTGAGCGTTATCAGCGCTACAAGCGGCATACAGGGCGTTTGTTGCCCTCATTGCACCGAAAGGTTTCTTTGCAATCGTGAAAGCCTAATCATGGAACATTCAGATGTAGCTCTCGATGTGCGCGACCTGACCGTGGCGTACCGGGACAAGCCGGTGCTGTGGGACATCGACCTGTCCGTGCCCTCCGGTGTGCTAATGGCGATTGTCGGGCCGAACGGGGCGGGGAAGACGACGCTCATCAAAGCCGTTCTCGGTCTTGTGAAAGCCGCCGCCGGGCAGGTGCAGATTTTCGGTAAGCCTTACGGCAAGCAGCGCGACCTCGTGGGCTACGTCCCGCAGCGCGGCAGCGTCGATTGGGATTTCCCGACAAGCGTGCTGGATGTGGTGATGATGGGCCTCTACGGGCGGCTCGGCTGGATGCGGCGGCCCGGCAAAAAGGAGCGTACCGAGGCCATGGAGGCACTCGAAAAAGTAGGCATGGATGCCTTCGCCACGCGCCAGATTAGTCAGCTTTCGGGCGGGCAGCAGCAGCGTGTTTTCCTCGCCCGTGCCCTCGTGCAGGAGGCTGAAGTCTACTTCATGGATGAGCCGTTCCAGGGGGTTGATGCTACGACCGAACGTGCCATCATTGCGCTGTTGCGGACGCTGCGGGCCGAGAACAAAACGGTCATCGTCGTCCATCATGACCTGCAAACCGTGCCGGAATATTTCGATCAGGTGCTGCTACTCAACGTGCGTCGCATCGCCAGCGGGCCAGTGGATGAAGTTTTCACCGACGAGAACCTGCGCCTGACCTACGGTGGTCGTGTCGCGTTCTTGCGGCGAGAGGCAGAGCCGGTTGCCAACCCGTAGGGACACCAGGCATCGTAGCTCTACAACCCTTCTCAACCGGTAGCCATCTATGTTCGAGTTTCTCACCGATTACACGTTGCGGACGGTGGCGCTTGGCTCTGCGACCCTCGGCATGGTGAGCGGAGCGCTGGGGACGTACGCGGTGCTGCGGCGGCAGAGCCTGCTCGGCGATGCCATCTCGCACGCGGCCTTGCCTGGCGTAGCGCTGGCGTTTCTATTGACGGGGAGCAAGCTGCCGCTTGTGCTAATGATCGGCGCAGCCCTGGCAGGGTGGTTGGCGACGTTGCTAATTATGGCAATCACCAACATGACGCGGGTGAAATACGACAGTGCCCTCGGCCTGATGCTGTCGGTCTTCTTCGGCTTCGGATTGGTGCTGCTTACGTTCATCCAGCGGCAGCCCAACGCCAATCAGGCCGGACTGGATACCTTCCTGTTCGGGCAGGCGGCAGCGCTCATCCAGCGCGATGTGGTAACGATGGTTGTGATCGGCGCGCTGGCGTTGCTGGCAGTCGGCTTGTTCTGGAAGGAGTTCAAGTTGCTTTCGTTCGACCCCGAGTTTGGCATCAGCCTTGGCTTCCCGATCCGCTGGCTCGATGTGGGCCTGACGACACTGCTCGTCATCGCGATTGTTATCGGATTGCAGACGGTGGGCGTGGTGCTGATGAGCGCCATGCTGATTGCCCCTGCCGCCGCCGCCCCACAATGGACGGACCGACTGGCCCTGATGATGTTTATCGCCATGGGATTCGGTGCCCTCGCAGGGGTGAGCGGGGCCTTGATCAGCAGCAGCGGAGCCAATCTGCCGACGGGGCCCGTTATCGTGCTGAGCATGGGTGTCATCGTCCTCCTATCGCTGTTCCTCGCGCCGAACCGGGGGCTTGTCTGGCGCTGGCTCCGGGATCGCCGCAACAGCCACCGTCTGCAAGCCGAAGCCGTGCTGCTCGACCTCTATGCCCTGGCTCAGCAACACGATCAACCTGAACACCCGCACGCCGAGGCCGCCCTCGACGTGATGAACCCGTACGCTACCCACACCCACCCGACCCTTGAACGCCTCGCCGAACGTGGTTGGGCACGCCGGGTCAGTGAAACGGAATGGGCCCTGACGCCTGCCGGCCATGCGAAGGCGCAGCAGTTGATCGGAGAAGGGAAATGGGGAAATGGGAATTAGAAAATGGAGGATAAACGTATGGCTTGTCAATAACCAATTTCCATGTACTATTTCCTAAGGCCCTTCCTAATTCCCAACCCGCATGACCGATGTACAGCTTGAAATACAACTCGTAGCGATCGTCGTGGCAGCGGCGTGCGCGCTGCCGGGCGTGTTTCTTGTCCTTCGGCAGATGGCAATGATGAGCGATGCCATCAGTCATGCGATTTTGCCGGGCATCGTCGTCGGCTTTTTTCTGACGCAGGATCTCAACTCGCCCCTACTGATTCTGGCAGCAGCGCTGACGGGCGTGCTGACCGTGGCACTCGTGGAGGCTCTCAATCGAACCCGCCTTGTAAAAGAGGACGCGGCAATGGGGCTGGTCTTTCCCATCCTGTTTAGCATCGGCGTAATCCTGATTGCACGCTTCGCCGGAGATGTTCACCTCGATACGGACGCCGTGCTGCTCGGCGAACTTGCCTTTGTGCCCTTCGACCGGCTCGTCATTGGCGGCTACGATGTGGGTCCGAAGGCGCTGGCCCTAATGAGTGTTGTGGGTATTGCCAATGCACTGTTCATTCTCGCGTTTTACAAAGAGCTGAAACTTGCGACATTCGACAGTGGGCTGGCGGCGGCGCTGGGCTTTCTGCCCGCCGTGCTGCATTACGCGCTGATGGCACTCGTCTCCGTCACGGCAGTAGCGGCATTCGACGCGGTCGGTTCCATCCTGGTCGTCGCGCTGATGGTGGGTCCCCCGGCGGCGGCCCACCTGCTGACGGACCGGCTGGCCCGTATGATTGGCCTCAGTGTGCTGATCGGCGTGGCGAGTGCTGTGGGCGGTTACTGGATGGCACATTCGCTCGACGCCAGCATCGCCGGGTCGATGGCGACGATGGTGGGGGTGCTCTTCGGCGCAGCCTTTCTTTTGGCACCGCACCGGGGCGTGGTAGCCGTCCTTCGCCGCCGTGCCCGCCAGCGCTGGACGTTTGCGCAGAAGATGCTGGCGATTCATCTGCTGCACCATGAAAACCTGCCTGAAGCCGAGCGCGAATGCCGCGTGGAGCATTTGCAAGAACACCTCCAGTGGGACGCCGACTTTGCCAGCCGCGTCGTGCGCCAGTCCGTGCAGAACCAACTCGTCATTCGCCACAACAGCTACATGAGCCTCACCGCCGCCGGACGCGAACTGGCCCGCGAGTCCATCGTGGATGTTTGATATTTTGGATTAGAAGCTATTTTTTTGTAAGCTAATTGGCAGGATTGGCTCAGGTCTGCTGATAAGACAGCATAGTCTTTTATAAACTATGGAGGCCCATATGAAAATACAGATATCCGTCGCACTGGTAGGCTGGCTGTTTCCACTTCTTGTTGTGGCTCAAGCGGTGCCGCCCCCGATCATTGATGTCCACCTGCATGCGCTACCGGCCAATCATCAAGGACCCCCGCCGCTCGCTTTTTGCCTACCCACCACGCAGTGGCCCGCCCATGACCCACAACGCCCGTATGCCGAGACGTTTATGGAGTGGGAGAAGAACCCAACCGCTGTCGATCCCTACTGTGAGGACCCTGTCTGGTCCCCGACGACGGACGACGAGGTGATGCGCAAGACGCTCGAAATTCTGGAGCGGCGCAATATCATTGGCGTCACGAGCGGTCCGCTGGTAGATCGCTACCGGGCAGAAGCGCCTGACCGCATCATTCCTGGGCTTCTGTTTTCGGTGGGAGCCCATCCGCCGCCGCTTGATTCTGTGCGGGCCTGGTTTGAAAGCGGGCGGTACGCCGTGATGGGCGAGGTGACGAACCAGTACCACGGCATCACGCCCGACGATCCGCTCTTCGAGCCGTACCTGGCGCTGGCCGAGGAGTTGGATATACCCGTGGGCATCCATGTTGGCCCTGGTCCGCCGGGCGTGGCCTACCTCGGAGCCTCGGCCTACCGGGGCCGTCTCCACAGCCCCTTGCTTCTCGAAGAGGTGCTGCTACGCCACCCCCGGCTCCGCCTCTACGTCATGCACGCTGGCTGGCCGATGATTGACGATATGCTAGCCCTGATGTGGGCGCACCCACAGGTCTATGCAGGGGTCGGGGTGATCAGCTTCGCCCTTCCGCGTGCTGGATTCCACAGCTACCTCCGTCGGATGGTGGAGGCCGGTTTTGGGAACCGGGTGCTGTTTGGATCCGACCAGATGGTATGGCCGGAAGCAGTAGAGGTTGCTATCGAAGCCATTGAATCGGCTGATTTTCTGACAGAGCAGCAGAAGCGTGATATCCTCTACAACAACGCAGCTCGCTTCTTGCGCCTGAGCGAAGAAGAGCAGGCGCACCATCGGGAGCGCTGAGTGTGAGGGGGGTGAAACGCGGCGACATGTAATGATTGACGGCGAAAAGTGTGCAACAAAATATACACTCACGGGGCAGCAACCCGCATATTCCTCAATAAGCACATGTGGAACGCTCCTTGTCTGGTACGTTAGCAAACCGGGAATCACCCGCCCGGCCGCGGACGATTCCTCGAACCAGACCGATCCAAGACCATGAGACACTCTCTCTTTCTCCTACCGCTGCTGCTGGTTTTTTTCTTGACTGGCTGTGCAGCCACCTACGGCCAGGGCGCGTATTATCCTGATCGCCGCTACCCCGACGACCGCCGCTATCCCGATACCCGTACCGACCGTTACCACCACCGCATAGACCGTGACGTGCAGGATTATATATACCGGCTCGATCGCGACCTCCGCCTGACCCGTCGTCAGCAGCAGCGTATCAGCCGGGTTCTGACCGAGCGCACCTATCGCCTGCTTGACCGCTCGCGGAACGACCGGGCTGTTTACCCCTTCCCGCGTCACTATGACCGTCGTCAGCATCGCGGCGTAGCGATCTGGTGGAACGAGGTGGACCGCGATGTAGAACGCTACCTGGACCGACGCCAGCGCCAGGTTTACCGCCGTTTGACGCGCCAGCACGACGACCGCTATGACCGTCACGACCGACGGTATGGCAAGAACCACGGCTCGTACCAGGGAAAAGGCAAAAAGCGAGGCCATCACGACGACTAAACGATGGCTCTGATCAAACAACTACTGAAGTGCCCGTCATGCGCGATGTGACGGGCACTTCTTATTACTGACCGTCTCTGACCGTCTCCCCGAATTCTCTAGTTTTGACTGGGCCAGAATAGCGGGAAGCTTACAATATGTATCCTAAGTTCGAGGAGACATAGATTGCTTCTCAAGAGCTTTGCGCGTTACCAATTTTCCAGCGTTTTGGTCTCACCGATACAGGCATCGCGTATTTCGCACGTTGAACTGGCAGTAGCCGCTTTGCGATGTATTGGTAACCTTTGCTGTGTCATCTGCAGTGAAGGGAAACAGAGATGGACAGCGGTGCATTTTTAAACGTCTCCGCCTTTCTCGCATCTGGCAACCGCCCATGTTTCTGCTTGTTTTTTACGTGCTCTTGGCGCTCGGCGTCTCGTTTCTGTGCTCGATCATGGAAGCCGTGTTGCTGAGTGTGACGCCGTCGTTTGTGGCGGTCAAGGAGCAGCAGGACGACCCGCTGGCCGAGCAACTCAGGAAGCTCAAGGAAGACATCGACCGCCCCCTGGCGGCCATCCTGAGCCTCAACACCATCGCCCACACCGTTGGTGCAGCAGGAGCTGGTGCGCAGGCCGTGGCCGTCTTCGGCGATGCGTTCGTTGGCGTGATTTCGGGCGTGCTGACCTTGCTGATTCTGGTTGTCTCCGAGATCATTCCCAAGACCATCGGGGCAGTATATTGGAAGCAGCTTACCCCTGCCATCGTGCGCATTCTCCGTCCCATTATCTGGCTGATGTGGCCGCTGGTGAAGCTCGCGCAGGGCATCACGTATCTGATGGGGGAGAAAAAGAAGTCCTCTGTCAGCCGCGCCGAGATCGCGGCGATGGCGGAATTGGGCAAACGGCAGGGCGTGTTCGAGGCGGGCGAGTCGCGGATTCTCAAAAACCTGTTTCGCTTTAGCTCGCTCCGCGTCCGCGATGTGATGACGCCGCGTACCGTCATCTTCGCGTTGCCGCAGGAGAAGACCGTCGGCGCGGTGCTGGAAGAACACGAAGCCTTTCGCTTTTCACGTATCCCAATCTATAATGAGAACCGTGACGACGTAACGGGCTACATCCTTAAAGACGAACTCTTTTTGCGCGCCGCTGAAGACAAGCATGACCTCGAACTGAAGGCGATGCGACGCCCAATCCTTGTCGTACCCGATAGTTTGTTGCTCCCAGATGCCTTCGAGCGGATGCTGGAAAAGACCGATCATGTTGCGCTGGTGGTAGATGAGTATGGCGGCACGGAAGGGCTGGTCACGCTCGAAGACATCGTCGAGACGCTGCTGGGCCTGGAGATCGTCGATGAAGCCGATTCGGTGGATGACATGCAGACGCTGGCGCGGGAGCAGTGGCGCCAGCGGGCCGAGCGTCTCGGCATTATTACAGAAGAAGATGTGGCCCTGGCTGAACAGAAGCAGGAGGCTGTGATTCGCCTTGGTCTCACAGGAGGGCGCGCACCGGTCGAGGAAGCATCGGAAGGGGAGGATGCATGAAAAAATTAACTGACTTCTCCGATGCTCACCTGCGCATCTTCGAGCGGCCCAAAGTGCCACCGCCCGATGAAATCGAAGATGTATACCTGATCGGCATCTGTGGCACCGGCATGGGGTCGTTGGCGGGGCTGTTCCAGGAGGCGGGCTACCGCGTGCGGGGGTCTGATGAAGCTGTCTATCCGCCGATGAGCACGCGCCTGCGCGAGATGGGCGTCACCATCCTTGAAGGCTACGACGCCGCCCACCTTGATCCCGCCCCCGATCTGATCATCACCGGCAACACCTCGGTGCCGACACATCCAGAAGCCGCCTATGCCCGCGAGCAGGGGCTGGTGCAGCAATCTTTTCCCGAAGCCCTTGCACACTTTTTCATCCGTGACCGTCGCTCGCTGGTGGTAGCAGGCACGCACGGCAAGACGACAACTACGGGCATGCTCGTGCATGTGCTGCGCGAGGCCGGGCTGGACCCTGGCTTCCTCGTTGGCGGCGTGATGGCCAAGGATACCACGAGCTACAGCGTCGGCACGGGGCAGCACTTCGTGGTGGAGGGCGACGAGTACGACACCGCCTATTTCGATAAGCGGCCCAAATTCATGCACTACCGACCGACCAGCGCCATCATTACCTCAATGGAGTTCGACCATGCCGACATCTACGACGACTGGGACGACTACCGCGATGCGTTCCGCGTGTTCTCGGGTATCGTGTCGTCCGACGGCATCCTCGCGCTCAATGGCGACGATCCAGAGGTTCGTGCCCTCGGCGATCACACCTACGCCCGTGTTCGCTTCTTCGGTCTCGAAGGCGATGACGACCATGTTACGGCGCAAGAGGTGGAGGCCGTAGAAGGGGGGCAGCGCTTCGTGCTTGTGGTAGACGAGGAGGCCCTTTGCCCGATTTTTCTGCCCATGAGCGGCCGCCACAACCTGCTTAACGCGCTGGCCGTCTGCACCGTCGCGCTCAACGAAGGGTTGTCGTCAGAGCAGATTGCGAAGGGCTTTGCGTCGTTCAAAGGGATGAAGCGACGGCAAGAGGTGCGTGGCGAAGTCGGCGACGTGCTCGTCGTGGATGATTTTGCGCACCACCCGACGGCCGTTAGAGCGACGATCCAGTCCGTGCAAGAGCGGTGGCCAACGCGGCGGCTCGTGGCGGTGTTCGAGCCGCGTAGCAACTCCAGCCGACGTAAGGTCTTCGAGCAGCCCTATGCCGAAGCGTTCGACGAGGTCGACCTCGTCTTTCTCAGTGCGCCTCCCTTTCTGCACAGCGACTACGTAACACGTTTCATGGATGTTGAGGTGGTGGTGCAGGGCATCGCTGACCGAGGGATCCCTGCTGCGGCCTATGCCAATGCTGACAGCCTTCTTCCTGCTCTGCGTGATGCTGTGCATCCAGGTGATGTGGTGTTGATCATGAGCAATGGCGGCTTCGGCAACATTCACGCTCGGTTGCTCGACGCCCTTGCGGAAAAGCCCGTAGTTCAGTAGGCATAAGTTATTTTAAAATAAAGCACCTAGCCCTACTGGCTTTTTCAGTTTCGCAGACGTATTATAGCGAGAGAGAGGGAACGAGCCTCACCTCCTATTCAGCCTCGCTCCCTCCCTTTCTGTCTTTTTAACCCTGCTCTATTGCTCCTTGCGCGATTTGAATTCCACGGCGATCTCTCCCTCGCCCGTATCAAGCCCGGCAGATCGTGCTATTGCCGTGCCCGCTTCGGAAACGCCTGCGGATGCTATTTCTGTGCTCCTGGAGAAGCTTCAATCGCCGGAGCGGTTACAGGCCCTCTACGAAACCAATCTGCTGGACAGCCCGCCTGAGTACGCCTTCGACCGGCTGACCGCCATTGCGTGTAGCTTGCTGGATGCCCCCGTGTCGCTCGTATCGCTGGTAGATAAGGACCGGCAGTTTTTCAAAAGCCAGCAGGGCGTGCCCGAACCCGTCGCGACGGAGCGAGAGACGCCGCTGTCGCACTCTTTCTGTAAGCACGTTGTTGCCACCAATGAGCCGCTGATTGTCAATGATGCCCGGGCCCACCCCGTTATGTGTGATAATCCCGCCATTCAGGATATGGGCGTGGAAGCGTATCTCGGCATTCCGCTGTCTACCCCGGACGGTTCCTCGATAGGCTCCTTCTGCGTGATCGACCACGAGCCACGTATCTGGTCTGCGCGGGACGTCGAGATTCTCTCGGAACTGGCCGACATTGTGATGAAAGAGATCGCCTTGCGTCACCACCTGCGCCAGAGCAAAGCGGTGCAGGAGCGGCTCCGGGAGCGTGAGGCCACCTTGCAATCGCTCAACGAGACGCTAGAAGCCCGCGTGGCGGAGCGCACGGCGAACCTGACACGTGCCAACCGGGTGCTCGAACAGCGCAATCGCGAGCTTCAAGATTTTGCCTACGTCGCCTCGCACGATTTGCAAGAGCCACTGCGCAAGATCCAGGCTTTTTCCAGCCTGCTGCAAGATGAGTACGAGGGCAAACTAGATGAAAACGGGACCCTCTACCTGGATCGGATGGAGCATGCAGCGGCCCGCATGTCGCGCCTCATCAACGATCTGCTGGTTTATTCGCGCATTTCTACCCACACCCACCCGTTCGAGCAAGTTGGTTTGGGTACCATGGTAAATCACGTCCTGGCGGATGTAGAACAGGAGATTGCCCAAACAGAGGCCCAGCTTGATATCGAACCGTTACCAACCATTGAGGCAGATGGCCCGCAGATCCATCAGTTGCTGCGCAGCCTGGTCGACAATGCCCTCAAGTTTCGCAAGCCCAGTGTGTCGCCGCATATCCGGATTGTTGCCGAAGTAGATCCCCCTGAGGGCCCCTCCGAGGCGCAAATCTGCAAGATCCAGGTGATCGACAATGGCATCGGCTTCGACGAGAAGTACCTGGATCGCATCTTCACACCCTTCCAGCGGCTGCATGGGCGCAGCGCTTACGACGGCACCGGCATGGGCCTCGCGCTGGCCCGCC
>DATGCC010000135.1:0-9564 GCA_035312345.1 Rhodothermales bacterium | reverse complement strand
GCCGTGTTGATGAGGTTCACCGCGCCGTCCTGCCGGAACGAAATCAGCCCGATGCCGACGTGCTGCATGACCGTCTGGAGGTAGCGGTAGTTTTCCTCCTTCTCGGCTCGCGCTGCCCGGAAGTCGTCCATCACCTCTCGGAAGGCAGTGCCGACTTCGGCGAACGTTTTTCCGCGCCCGGCGGCGGTAAAACTCTGCGAGAAATCGGAATAGCGGATCGACCGCAGTAGGCGACTGAGGTCATCGTTGGTCTTCTCCACATAGCGAATGAGCGACGCCAGTTGATATACCGCGACCAGCGCGATGATCGTCGCCGCTACGTAGGAGGTTGTCCGGAAAAACAGCCACAACGTCGCCAGCATCGTCACCCCGATCAGGATGACGCGGACGGTACACTGGATGCGGAAGTGTTTGAACATAGTTGAGGGAAGAGGGAAGAGAGAAGAGAGAAGAGGGGAATAAGGTTAGTTGAGGAACCCTCTTCCCTTCTGGCCCTTCGCCCTTCCCTCATAAGCCGTATTTCTCCAGGCGGCGGTAGAGCGAGGCGCGCGTCAGGCCAAGTTCGTCGGCGGCTTTGCTGATGTTGCCGTCTTCCTTGTCGAGCGCTTTGCGGATGACCATTTTTTCGATGGATTCGAGGTTGTAGCTGTCGAAGACGATGCCGTCCTCCTGTCCGTCGCGGTGGTCGCCGGCGAAGAAGAAATCTTCTGGCTGCAACACCGACGACTCGGACATGATTAGTGCCCGCTCGATCATGTGCTGGAGTTCGCGCACGTTGCCGGGCCAGTGGTAGCGCTCCATTTTTTTGAGGGCGGCGGGGCGGATGCCTTTGATGGCTTTCTGGTATTTGCGGGCATATTTTTCGAGGAAATGCTCGACCAGCAGCGGGATGTCTTCCGGGCGCTCACGCAAGGGCGGTAGCCGGATTTCGACGGTGTTGACACGGTAGAGCAGATCCTGCCTGAACGTCTTCTCCTGCACCATGTCGTAGATGGGCATGTTGGTCGCGCAGATGAGCCGCACATCGAACGGGACGGATTTGTTCGAGCCAACGCGGGTCACTTCGCGGCGTTGCAATGTCGTCAGGAGTTTGGCCTGCAAGGGCAGCGACAGGTTGCCGATCTCGTCCAGAAAGAGCGTGCCGCCGGAGGCTACTTCGAAGCGCCCGGCCCGGTCGTCCCGCGCATCGGTGAAGGCCCCTTTGACATGGCCGAAGAGTTCACTCTCGAAAAGCGTCTCCGAGATGGCCCCCATGTCCACCGTCACGAAGACCTCGTCAGATCGTTTTGAGGCACGGTGCAGGGCGCGGGCCACCAGTTCCTTACCCGTGCCGTTCTCGCCGAGGATGAGCACGTTGGCGTCGGTCCCGGCGACTTTGGCAATGGTCTCGAAGACGCGCCGCATGGATGGAGCCGCGCCGCCAATGAAATCCTGAAAGCGGGTATCCAGGTCGGCGCTGAGCTGGCGTTCGCGGGAGCGCAGCCGCGTCGTCTCCTGGCGCGAGGCCCGCAGCTTCATCGCTGAAGACAGCGTGGCGAGGAGGCGCTCGTTCTGCCAGGGCTTCAGCACAAAATCCGTCGCGCCCTCCTTGATAGCCCGCACAGCGGTTTCTACATCGCCGTAGGCTGTAATCAGAATGACGACGGCGGACGGGTCGAGTTCGAGGATCTGGTCGAGCCAGAAGAAGCCTTCGCGTCCACTTGTTACATCCTGCGTGAAGTTCATATCGAGCAGGATGAGGTCGTAGTCTTCGTTCTTGAGCAGCGTCGGAATCCGCTCCGGGTTTTTCTCGATGTGGACGAGGCGGGCATGCTTCTTCAACAGCAGCCGCAGCGCGTGCAGCACATCTTCGTCATCGTCAACGATCAGAATCTTGCCGAAAAGCTTGCTCATACAAGGGTGGTTGCAGGTTGGCAGGTTGGCAGGTTTATCAGGTTGGCAGGTTTATCGGATTCGGTTATCATCAAGGAACCTGTAACCTGAAGCCTCGCAACGCGAGGCAACCTGTCAACCCGTAACCAAGTCCCGATCCAAATACCGTTCCCGCCTATGAAACTTGCATCTATTGCGGTTCGCTTTCCGTAAGCGGGTGTTGACTGTTCGATACCGAACACTTCCTGTACCGCCAGCGAACACCGTAAGTTGCTTATAGCTGTATTGAAGCTGTGCTTTTACGTGTTCTCCTTTGTTCTTGCGGAATGGCATGCCCCTTGCGTATTGTTCATCGTGTAGAGCAGCAAGCGCCATGCAACCCGAAAAATGGCTTGTACCTCGCTCTGGGCCTTGCTAGCATACAGCGCTACCGCTAATGAGGCGGGCACCACCTTTTTACGGCAATCGCTTTATGGAACCAAAGACTGAAAATACCTCTCAGCAACGCGCATCCATCCTGACGCAGCAACTTGGCAATGGGGCGGATAGCAAGAAAACAAAGAGCAAAAAAGACAAAGCCACGGGCGAAGGGCTGGATCGCCGGGTTGAAAAAAAGACCTGGACACGCAAGCGGCTCCTCATGCTCGGCGGTGTTCTGCTGTTCATCGTCCTCGTCGCGTGGGGGTTCTCCACCACGCTCGGCGGACGCAAGCTCAACGTCGAAACCGACAAGATTACCGTTGCCACGGTAGAGCGCGGGCCGTTCCAGGAAAACATCTCCGTCACGGGCAATGTGTTGCCGCGCACCACAGTCTATCTCGACGCGGTAGAGGGGGGGCGGATCGAAGAGATTTTCGTGCTGGAAGGGACGCAGGTGGAGGCTGGTCAGCCGCTGTTGCGCCTCTCCAACAACAACTTGCAACTCAACTTGATCAACGCCGATGCCCAGCGTATTGAGCAGATCAACCGCTTGCAAGATCAGCGTTTCCGCATGGAGCAAAACGCGCTGAACCTGCGCCAGCAGTTGACCGACATGAACTACAACATCACCCGCCTGGAACGCCAGCACGAGCGCAATAAAGAGTTGTATGAGAAAAAGCTCATCTCGGAACAGGACTACGAGCAAGTGAAAGATGAGTTGGAATTCTACCGGAACAACAAGGAACTCACCCTCCAGGGTTTCCGCCAGGATTCGCTGCGGATGGCTACGGAAATCAAGCAGATGCAATCGTCGGTGCAGCGCATGGAAGACAATTACGAAGTGCTGCAAAACATTCTGGACAACCTCGTTGTGCGTGCGCCTGTCTCCGGTCATCTGACGGCGCTCGACGCTGAGATCGGGCAGTTGCGCCAGTCCGGCTCGCGCTTCGGCCAGATCGATGTGCTGGAGGGCTACAAGGTGCGTGCTGCCATCGACGAATTCCACATCGCTCGTGTCCAGCGTGGCCAGGAAGCCACGACGCTGCCCATCGCCGGGCAAACCTACGAGATGCATGTGACACGGGTTTATCCCGAAGTGCGAGACGGTCGTTTTGAAGCCGACCTCGAATTCGTGGGCGAAACGCCCTCTGGCATCCGGCGCGGGCAGACCATCCGCTTCCTGCTAGAGATGAGCGATCCGGCAGAAGCGCTCCTGCTACCGCGTGGTGGCTTCTTCCAATCGACGGGCGGCAACTGGGTCTACGTCGTGAACGACTCGGGCGACTACGCGACGAAACGTACCATCCGCCTCGGGCGGCAGAACACCCAGAACTACGAAGTGCTCGAAGGGCTCGAACCGGGTGAGCGCGTCGTGACTTCCAGCTATGACACCTTTGGCGACGCCGACCGGCTCGTCCTGAAATAAATGTAACTCCTTGCTAACCCTGTACGTCTAGTCCTTGCACCGCAAACTGCACCCACCCATACCTCAAAGCCATGATCAGAACTGTTAACCTGAAGAAAACCTACCGCACCGACGAGGTCGAAACCACGGCACTCAACAACGTCAACCTGGAAATCAAGGCGGGCGAATTTGTCTCGATCATGGGGCCCTCCGGGTGTGGTAAGTCGACGCTGCTCAACATCCTGGGCCTGCTCGACAACCCGACCGAAGGCGAGTATCACTTCAATGACAACGAAGTCGCCAACCTGAGCGAGCGGCAGCGGGCGCAGTTGCGTAAAGGCAACATCGGCTTCGTCTTCCAGAGCTTCAACCTGATCGACGAGTTGACGGTGTATGAGAATGTAGAACTGCCCCTCCTGTACCTCGGCGCATCCAGCGAAGAGCGGAAGGAGCGCGTGGAGGCGGCCCTGGAGCGCACCGCCATCATTCACCGCAAAGACCACTTCCCGCAGCAGCTTTCGGGTGGTCAGCAGCAGCGCGTGGCCGTGGCCCGCGCCGTCGTTGCCAGCCCCAAGCTGATCCTGGCTGACGAACCGACGGGTAACCTCGACTCGACCAACGGCGAGGAAGTGATGAAGCTGCTCAGCGAACTCAACGAGGCCGGTACCACCATCGCTATGGTGACGCACTCGCCCGCCGATGCGGAGTACAGCCACCGCATCATCCATCTCTTTGACGGTCACATCGTCACCGAGAACTTCATGGCGAAAAAGTACGCACACACGCCGACACCTGACGCAGCGACCTAAGCACATCCTGTAGCGTGCTCTTTTTTTCAGCTTTTTCTGGCATGTTTAAACGGTGCCCTGGGTGAGGTGTATCCATGCAATAATTGAGAGATTCCATGCTGAAAAATTATTTCAAGATCGCGCTCCGGACTATTCGTCGGCACAAAGGATACACCTTTATCAATGTTACGGGGCTGGCGGTAGGCATGGCAGTGTGCCTGCTGATGGTGTTGTTCGTGCAGGACGAACTCAGCCATGACACGTTTCACGACCATGCCGACCGGCTTTATGTGGTCGGGAAAAGCAGTTCTTGGGGCGGGCAGACGCGTCGCCAGATCGCGACCCCTTATGATCTGGTAGAGGTATTGCCAAGAGAGATCCCGGAGGTCGAAGCCGCTGTGCAAATGGTGTATCCCGGGCAAGGCACCGTAAGCACAGATGGGACGACGTTTGAGGAAGAAGACCGCATTCTGCTAACCAGCCCTGCCTTTTTTGAGGTCTTTAGCTTTCCACTCCTAGCCGGAGATCCGAAGACGGTGTTGGCCGAACCCGGGACGGTAGTGCTCAGCGAGGAGATGGCGCAAAAGTACTTCCCCGACGAAAATCCCATCGGGCAGACGATAACGATAAAGCGGTACGGCGAGGCTCTTTATACCATCACCGGTGTGGCAGAGACGGTCACCGAAAATACGTTCTTTGATTTCGATTTTGCCGGGTCCTACCTGGGTGTTGAAACCGTCAAAGAAAAGCGAGAGCGGGAATCGTCCTGGGGAGCCAGCATGTTTGTTACGGTTGCCTTGCTAAACGATGCGTTGCCTCCGGATGCGCTGGATGAGAAGCTCGCTGCGATGGTGGATACACACATGGGTGAAGATGCCGAAAGTGCTTTTTTCCTGAAGCCACTTACGGAGTTCTATCTGTCGGATTTGCTTCAGGTGGACGGGTTCAAAGGCGATCCGCGCTACATTTACATCTTTTCCGCGATTGCGCTGCTCATTCTGCTTATTGCCTCTATCAACTACATGAACCTCGCCACGGCCCGCTCGGCTAGCCGGGCGCGCGAGGTGGGCATCCGCAAGACGCTTGGGGCCGGTCGTATGCAGGTGGCACGGCAGTTTCTGGGCGAGTCGTTGCTCGTCACGCTCGCGGCGCTGGTGCTGGCGCTGGTGCTAGTAGAACTGGCCCTGCCCGCCTTCAACGCACTTTTCGATATGCAGTTGGATCTGTCCTATCGCTCCAATGCCATCTATCTGCTGGCGTTGTTGGCACTGGCGTTGGGTGTTGGGTTTATCGCGGGAGCCTATCCCGCGCTGCATCTGTCCGGCTTTCGGCCCGTGCGGGTGCTGAAGGGCGAAACCGTGCGTGGACCGTCGGGCGCATGGCTCCGCAGAGGATTGGTCGTCACGCAGTTTACCATCTCGGCGGTTCTCATCATCGGCACGGCCATCATCTACCAGCAACTCACGTTCATCCAGAACAAAAACCTCGGCTTTGATAAAGAGCATGTACTGGTTGTCAACATACAGCCCGCCGCCGCGCAGCATGAAGCTATTAAAGAAGCGTTTTTGCGGAATGCGAACGTGCTGCGTGTTGCTGCGACATCGGGCGTGCCAGGGCAATTTAGCGTCTCTTATGGTATCATGCCTGATGTAGATCAACCAGATAAGGCGGTCAACTTGCATGGCGTCAAAGTTGATTACGATTACCTGGAAATGCTGGAGCTTGAACTGGTCGCCGGACGCAATTTCTCGCAGGAAATGGCTACCGATGACACCACCGCCGTCATCCTCAACGAAGCAGCAGTCCGTGAATTAGGCTGGACAGATCCGGTTGGGAAACCCTTTTCCTGGGAAGGCAAGGAAAAGGAAACGGTCGTTGGCGTAGTGAAGGATTTCCATTTTCAGTCTTTGCACGAGACCATCGGCCCGGTTATGTTTCGTATCCGTTCGGCGTATGAATCCTGGCCTCCGTATCACACGCTCGTCCTTCGGCTCAGCGGCCAGGATTTGCCTGGTACGCTGGCTTTTCTGGAAGACCAATGGGGTGCCTTTGGATCAGGCAGCCCGATGAAATACGAATTTCTTGACGAACAGCTTGACGCGCTCTACCGCACCGAACAACGTCTCAGCAAAGTTTTCAGCATCGTCGCTGGCCTTGCTATTTTCATCGCCTGTCTCGGTCTGTTTGGCCTGGCAGCCTTCACCGCCGAGCAGCGCACCAAAGAGATTGGCATCCGAAAAGTGCTTGGCGCGACCGTGACCAACCTCGTGGCGCTGCTCTCGAAGGACTTTCTCAAACTCGTCGTGGTCGCATTTGTCATCGCCGCGCCTGTGGCCTACCTCGCCATGCAACGCTGGCTAGCAGACTTTGCCTACCGCATAGAAATATCGCCCACAATATTTCTAATGGCGGGCCTGACGGCCCTTTTGATAGCGCTACTCACGGTAAGCTACCAGGCTATCAGGGCCGCGCTGGCGGATCCGGTGCAATCGCTACGGTATGAATAAGCTTTGGCGAATCGTTTCTCGGACACTAGTAGGAAGGCGGTTCTTCTTCGAGGAGTCGCCTTTTCTGTTTTCTGGACGCAAGGGAAACGCGGCACATCGTGTTTTCAGCACGTCTGTTCGCTCGCGGACACCGACGGTTCGGGGCCGTACACTTTCGGTCTTTTTCTTCCTGCACTGCTTCTGCTTATCAGGTTATGGGTTAAAGAGATACGCAGAATGGCACGGGGATTGTCGCAGGAAACGGATACATCCTCTTTCCCGCTTGTGGCATCGCCATGCTCAAGAATTATCTCAAAATCACGCTGCGTAACCTCGCCAAGCAGAAAGGCTATGCCTTCATCAACATTTTTGGTCTGGCGGTGGGCATCGCATTCTGTGCCCTCATTTTTCTGTATGTGCAGGATGAATGGACCTTCGACCGCTTCCACGAGAAAGGCGACCGCATCTTCCGCGTGACGCAGCAGAGCTTCACAGCGGGAGAAGCAGACCCGGAGCAATGGGTCTGGCAGCCTATGCCGCTGGCCGCCGCGCTCAAAAATGACATCCCGGAAATAGAAGAGACGGTGATGTTTTTGGACCGGACGGCGTTCGTCCGTCGTGGTGATCAAACGTTCGAGGAAGACCTGCTCTTCGCCGACCCCTCGGTGCTGGACATCTTCACTTTCCCATTGCTGCGCGGCGATGCCAGCACGGCCCTGTCTGACATCAACAACATTGTGCTGAGTGAAACGGCGGCGGAAAAGTACTTCGGCGACGAAGACCCGCTGGGCCAGACGTTAGAGGTGCGTTTCGACGATGCGTTTCATAGTGTCCTCGTTACCGGCGTAGCGCAGGATGTGCCCGGTAATGCGAGCGTCCAGTTTGACTACCTGATGCCGTTTGGAAAGCTGGTAGATACGTTTGAGTGGATCCGCAACCGCACAGATCGCTGGAATGCCTCCTCCTTTTACGTCTATGCGCTATTGCAAGAGGGAGCCACCGAGGCATCTGTGGAAGCCAAGTTACCCACGTTTTATGCCAGTTATCGCTCTGAGCGCGTCGAGGCAATGCGGGCGGAAGGGGACTGGGCCGGTGAGGGACTACCCCCCGTCTATCAGCTTCAGCCGCTGACCGATGTCCATCTGAATCCATCGGTGGTAGGCGGACTGACCGCCGCCAGCGATCCGACCTATTCCTACATCCTGGCAGGCATTGCACTGGCGATTCTCCTCATCGCGTGCATCAACTTCACGACGCTCGCCATCGGTCGCTCGGCGGGGCGTGCCCGCGAAATCGGGGTGCGCAAAGTGGTCGGGGCGCGGCGGATTCAGTTAATGGCGCAGTTCTGGGGAGAAGCCGTGCTGATGAGTGTTTTGGCCCTCGGTGCAGGCATTGCGCTGGCGGAGCTTTTCTTGCCCACCTTCAATACGCTGGCGACAAAGGATCTGCACTTCGATTACCTGCAAAGTGGCGCTACGGTGGCGATGCTGGTGGGGTTGGTGCTGGTCGTAGGCCTGTTGGCGGGTTGCTATCCGGCGCTCGTGCTCTCTGGGTTGCGTCCTATCGAAACGCTCAAGCAGCGCCTGCGGCTGGGTGGTTCGAATGCGCTCTCGAAGTCGCTCGTCGTCGTCCAGTTTGCCCTGTCGGTTTTCTTGATCATCGGCACGATGGTGATGCTGCGGCAGATCGACTATCTGCAAACAAAAAACCTGGGCTACAATCAGAACCATATTGTTGTTATTCCCACGCAGCGCCTGCCGGGCGACGTGCTCCTGCCTCGCTTCCGCCAGCAGCTAAACGGCCGCTTGGACATTCTGGGGATTACCGGGATGAGCAGTGCCTTTTCGCAGGGGTGGAGCCGCGAAGGATGGGACTACAAAGGCGAAGAAAAGAGCGCGTATACCTATCGCGTGGATAGCGATTTTCTGAAAGTGCTGCAGACCGACCTCGTCGCCGGGCGCACCTTTGATCCCAACCTCTCCACCGATTCCACGCAGGCGGTGCTCGTCAATGAGGCACTCGTGCGCGACTTTGGCTGGGACGAACCTGTGGGGCAGGTACTTGAGGGCTACTATGCCTCACCCACGGTGGTAGGCGTCGTTGAAGATCTCAACTTCCGCTCGCTACATGAGGCCATCGATCCAATGGTGTTGACGCTAGATCCAGATTGGGGCATCGGCGATCTGCTCGTCCGCATCGCGCCAAACGACATACCGGCTACACTGGACGTGCTCCGCGAGACGTGGGCCGCAGCGGCACCGGGTGTACCGTTCCAGTACAGCTTCCTCGACGACGATCTGGCGCAGCAGTACGAAAGCGAGCAACGCTGGAGCCGGATCGTCGGCTACGGCGCGGGCTTTGCCGTGCTGATCGCGTGCCTTGGCCTGTTCGGGCTGGCAGCGCTCTCGGTGACGGGGCGGACGAAAGAGATTGGCATCCGCAAAGTGCTCGGTGCGTCAGTGACCAACGTCGCCCTGCTGCTCTCGAAAGACTTTGCTAAACTGGTACTCATTGGCATTGCACTGGCGGCTCCGATGGCCTATTTCGTTATGCAGCGCTGGCTAGAAGATTTTGGTTACCGCATCGACCTTGG
>DATGCC010000134.1:0-2171 GCA_035312345.1 Rhodothermales bacterium | reverse complement strand
CGTACTGCGTTGTATCCACTGCATAGGTTGTAGGTGCTCGCTCCAAAGGGTATGCATAGACTATCAGATCGCGAAAAAGTTGAGGCAAGATAGGCCGTCTCTGTAAAAAACGGTACAGCGTGTATGATTCGTATCTGTTAGAACAACAGTGCAATAACAAGGCAGCAGGCTCATACAACCGCCCGTGACCTCTCACAAAATACTATTTTCTCTGGCTGAAAGGCTGTGACACAGGGTTGTCACTCCAGTCTTTTATCTTGCTTTGGAACGCTGTGAAACCAGCCTGGAGGGCTGATCCCATGCAAGAAAAGACGCTTTTCAAACATACATCGCCGCGCCTCGTGAAGGCTGCTACGCCCGCCGAGCCGCACCATCCGCTCGTCGAGCCCTCGCTCTTTTATGATCCGCCCTACGAGCGTCCGCTGGAGGACGAGTTTGCCTGGCACCTCGTCAAATATCTGGAGCCTATTTCTGGCTTGCAGTATCAGGTGCGCATTGAGACGCCGTGCGCTAACGTCTGGGTCGATTTCGTGATAGAGCACGGTGCCCGGCGCATCGGCTTTGAGATCGGTGGCCTGGAAGAGGGCGCAGAGCAAGATACGCTGCCAGACGAACTCGCTTACCGCGATGCCCTTGTGCTTGGCTCCGGGGCGCTGGACGTACTATACCGCTTTCGCGGAGGCGACTTGATGCACCGGCTCCATGATGCCTTGCTGGTGGCCGCCGCGTGGGACCGCACGTTGTTCAGTCAGCGTGGTCGGATTAACCTCAACACGCTGGCTTCACCCGAAGCGCGGGCCTGTCGCCCCCGTCCACAAGACACGGTTGCTCGCATCTCGTACGAGACGCCAGCAATGACAGAGGAGATGGAGGGTGACGCGTTTGCCTATCCCAGCCCCGACATGCCGACCGAGCTCGTCGTGCGGCGTCTCAGCCGGGCCAACCCCGGTGCCTGGCTTCGCATCTACGACGATGCCCTCACGCATTACGGGGTGACGGACGACGCCATCGGACGGCAGTGGGCGAAGAGTGCATAGGAGAATGGGTGGGATTGAGTGCCCAGCCCGTAATGAAATAGAGGTATCAAACCGGCAGGCTCGTGAGGGGCTTGCCGGTTTTTTTGTTGCCCTCGTGTAGATGAGGTAACATGCTACGGGTCTACCCTGCGATAAAACGCCTGGGCCAAACCATTCCCCCTTGACGTTGTAGGGGCCGCCGTGTACGTTGGGTCGTATGCGCTGAAATTGAGGGGTGTGTTTGTCATAGAAAATCGCCCCTCAAAAATCCAACATTCTACCACAGCAGTATGGCAAAAAAACAAGGTGACTTGCTGCAGGGAACGCTCGACATGCTGATCCTGAAAACGCTCACACTCGGCCCGATGCATGGCTACGCCATCGTACGTCGGATTCATCAGGTCACTGAGGATGTGTTACAGATAGAAGAAGGGTCGCTCTATCCGGCGCTCCACCGGATGCAGCGTCGGGGCTGGATAGAAGCCGAGTGGGGCACTTCGGAAAACAATCGCCGGGCGAAGTATTACCGCTTGACCTCGGTGGGGCGGCGGCAGCTTCAGACAGAAGTGTCGATCTGGGAGCGGCTCAGCCGGGCCACCGAAAAAGTGTTGGGCCTTGAGCCAGACGGAGCGTGAGTCATGTCCGGTTGGATACCCTCAAAGAAGTCGCTACGTCCCCCCGATCCTGCCAAGCGGCTAGAACTGGAGCGCGACATTGAGGAGGAACTGCGGTTTCACCTCGACATGCGAGCCCTGGATAACCAGGCTGCTGGCATGGATCCTACTGTTGCTCATGCGGATGCGCTGAGCCGTTTCGGCGATGTCGATCAGGTCAAGGCACAATGCCTCCACATCCAGCAGAACCATCCCTGGCATCGGCTAACCGAGGTCGCTCATAGCGTTGGCATGCTGACCCTTGGCATCGGCGGCGTCTGTGTGGTGTTTCTTGTACTCAACGCGGTGCTGTTTCGCTTGCCGCTGACCTATCAAGAAAACCATGACTGGCTGGCTGTGTGGTGGCAGCACGAAGACGGCACGATGACCAGCAACTCCTCGCTGCAAGACTTCCTGGTGTGGCAGGAAGAGCAACATGTTTTCGAGCACATGACGCTGGCGCAGTATTATTCGGTCAGTCTCGCATCAGCGGGTAGGATTC
>DATGCC010000133.1:0-11562 GCA_035312345.1 Rhodothermales bacterium | reverse complement strand
CGATGGCTTCGAAGAGGGCTTTGAAGTTGCCTTTGCCGAAGGACCGTGCGCCTTTACGCTGGATGATCTCGTAGAACACCGTCGGGCGGTCGTTGACTGGCTTGGTGAAGATCTGGAGCAGGTAGCCGTCGGGATCGCGGTCTACGAGGATGCCAAGTTCAGCGAGTTTGTCCACCGGCTCATCGATTTCGCCGACGCGGTCTTGCAACTCATCGTAGTAGGTGGTCGGCACATGGAGGAACTGCACGCCGCGATCCCGCAACGCCATGACCGTGTGCAGGATGTCATCGGTCGCCATGGCAACGTGCTGGACGCCAGCACCGTGATAGAACTCCAGGTATTCCTCAATCTGGCTTTTCTTCTTGCCCTCTGCCGGTTCGTTAATAGGGAATTTGATACGCTCGTTGCCGTTCGACATCACCTTCGACATCAGCGCCGTGTATTCGGTCGAGATGTCCTTGTCGTCGAACGAGATCAGGTTTTTGAAGCCCATCACGTCGGCATAGTACTCCACGTATTTGTTCATGTCGCCGAGATCCACGTTGCCAACGCAGTGATCGACGTACTTGAGGCCGACGGGCTCGGGCTGCCAATACTCGTTCTCCCATTTCTGGAAGCCCGGCAGGAATAGGCCGTTGTAATCGTTCCGTTCCACGAACGTGTGAATCGTGTCGCCGTAGGTGCCTATGGCAGCGAGCACCACACGCCCATCGTCGTCTTCGAGTACCTTTGGCTCGTGGACGACCTTTGCACCGCGCTTCACGGTTTCCTCGAAAGAGTACGTGGCGTCGTCCACCCAGATAGCGATGTCTTTGATGCCGTCGCCATGCTGGTGCACATGGGCGGCGATGGGGGAATCCGGCGAAAAGGCGGTGGTCAGCACAAAGCGAATTTTGCCCTGCAGGAGCAGGTAGCTGGCGGCGGCGCGGTGCCCGGTCTCTGGGCCGCGATAGCCGGTGATCTGGAAGCCGAAAGCACTCTGGTAGAAAGAAGCGGCCTGCTTTGCATTGCCCACGTAGAACTCTACGTAGTCGGTACCGTTGAGAGGAAGGAAATCTTCTGCCGTTTCCAGGTCGGGTCGGGTTAGAACGTCCGTATCATGCATAGGAGTAACACCAAGTTTATGGTCCAAAAAGGACAATCAGGAAGCGCTTTCAGAAAACCGAAAAGCACTGTGCTGTGTAGTGGGATTATAGACGGACCGGTGCGCCTAGGCGTTCCCTCCATGAAGGACAGCATGCTGCGAAATTATGAAGAGTGAGACGCCGTTACATGAGGGTATTGGTGCTAAAACGCTTCAGTAATGCGCCTTTACGTTTAATACGTGTGTCGCTTCGCTCGGCTCACGATTTACGCATCACAAAAATATGGCCAAGACAAAAACCAGATTTGTATGCCAGGTGTGCGGCAGTGCGTCCGCGCGCTGGCTGGGGCGGTGCCCCAACTGCGACGAGTGGAATACCTACGTCGAAGAAGTAGAAGTGAACCGGTCACCGGTGAAAGCAAGGGTGTCGGCAGCGCAGCGTGTGGGCAGCGGGATGGGAGAGCCAGTTGCGCTGGCGGATGTCGAACTGGGAGAGGAGACGCGGCTGGTGACGGGTGTGGCTGAGTTCGACCGGGTGATGGGCGGCGGCATCATGCATGGCTCGCTGACGCTCATCGCAGGCGATCCAGGCATCGGCAAGAGTACGCTGATGACAGAACTGGGCAAGTACCTGCCGAATCGGCGGGTGCTTTATGTGACGGGCGAGGAATCGCTCAGGCAGGTGAAGCTGCGCGCCGGACGGCTGGGCGTGGCGTCAGACAATCTGATGCTCTTTGCAGAAACGAACGTGGAGGAGATCATCGCCGCCACGCAAAAAGCCGAGCCGGATGTGCTCATCATCGACTCCATCCAGACCATTTTTCGGCCCGACATTACCAGCGCGCCGGGGTCGGTAAGTCAGGTGCGCGAAAGCACGTCGGCGATTCTACAATTCACCAAGAGCATGGACGTGGCGACGTTCGTCGTCGGGCACGTCACCAAGACCGGGTCCATTGCCGGGCCGCGTGTGCTGGAGCACATGGTGGATACGGTGCTTTATTTCGAGGGCGATCGCCATCACGCTTTCCGCATCCTACGTGCCGTCAAAAACCGGTTCGGCTCTACCAATGAGATTGGCGTCTTCGAGATGCGGGGTGATGGACTGCACGAAGTGTCGAATCCGAGCGAGATTTTTCTGTCCGAGCGGCGCTATGGCGTCAGCGGCTCCACGGTTGTTTGCTCGCTCGAAGGCACGCGGCCTGTGCTGGTCGAGATACAGGCGCTCGTCACGCCCACCTCTTACGGCACGCCACAGCGCACGGCTACTGGATTCGACACGCGCCGCCTGCAACTGCTCCTGGCTGTCCTCGAAAAGCGGGAGGGGTTGCGGCTTTCTACGCATGATGTCTTCGTCAACGTAGCAGGTGGCGTACGTCTCGAAGAGCCTGCCGTAGATCTTGGCGTCATCGTCGCCGTCGCATCTTCCTTCCGCGACATCCCGACAGATACGAGCACCGTGCTCATTGGCGAGGTGGGCCTGGGTGGCGAGATTCGCACGGTCAGCCAGATAGAGCCACGTCTCAAGGAAGCTGCCCGCCTCGGCTTCGAGCAGGCCCTTGTCCCACAGAACAACCTGAAGGGTATTACATCGCCCAAAGGCATCAAGACGACAGGTGTCGAGCGGCTGCACGCGGTGCTGGATCTGGTGTTGTGATCGAGGCACTACTTAATTTTATCGACATGTCAACGCAGACGCTGCAAATCATCGGGCTGGTATTGGCGCTGATATTTTGTCCGATGATGGTTCACTTTCTGTATACCCGCTGGAAAGAGCGCGCTACAGGATATTGGGATCGTACGGAGCGACTGCGGGAAAAGTATCGAGATGAGCAGGATTGAAATAGGATCTGAGGATTACTCTGCTAGAACCTATCTTGCATGCTCAGAGACGATGTTTTTCAAAATTTGGGGTAGCTCGCAATAAGCGGGTGGGGTACTGCGTTATTACCCTGCCGCGCCCCAAATCACGCGGTGACACAGAGGACGGGTTCAGATAATACGTATGCATCAAACAGACGAAGAGCTGGTAGCGGCATACCTGGAGCAGCACGATCAGTCTGCCTTCCGGATACTTGTCGAACGGCATCAGGAACGCATCTTTGGGTTCTTGCTGGGGATGGTGCGCGACCGTGATCTGGCGAACGACCTCTTTCAAGAAACTTTCGTGCGGGTCATCGACGCGATGCACAAACGACGCGGGTCTTACACGCAGCAAGGACGCTGGCTCGGCTGGGTGATGCGCATTGCCCGCAATGCTGCGCTGGACCATCTGCGCAGCCGCAAAAAGTGGCAGGACGTGTCGGCCAACGCGGACGACGAGGGGACTTCCTACTGGGAGCGTCTCCCCGATGATGCGCCCGCCGCCGACGAAATCCTGCACCGCGATGCTCAGCAAGACTGGCTGGCCGAATGCATCGACCAGCTACCGCCGGAGCAACGAGAAGTGGTGCTCTTGCGCCAAGATACGGAACTCACCTTCCGAGAGATTGCCGAACTGACGGATGTATCCATCAACACGGCACTGGGCCGGATGCGCTATGCCCTGCTCAACCTGCGGCGCATGATCGACGAGTCAAAAAAAAAGCAACTAGCTGAGATTCAGGCTGCCTGAGGTGGCCTCAACTCACAACGCAATATGAACGATAAGCTACACATAATTCAGCACTTGTACGGTGAGGCGGACGCTTCATCGGACCCCGAGCGCCTGCTTGAGGATGAGGCGTTGCGGGCGGAGTATGAAACGCTCAGCGGCGTTAAGTTTCACCTTGACCAGCGTTCCAAACAGCGGCCCGACGCAGTGGTGTTAGACAACGTGTTTGCCGCTGCCGCTACCGCTTCGGGACAACCCACGCTCCGAGCACGGCAGGATCGCAAGCCGCAAGCCCGTAATGCGGTGCGACGCTATGGCTTATTTGGGACGGTCAGCGCTGTCGTTGCCCTCCTGATTGTCGCCGGGATTGGGCTTTATCAGGTCCAGCAAGAAGGATTGATGCAGGAGCCTGTAGCATCTTCGATCTCCGAAGGAGCCGAGGTGATGACCGATCAAGCAACACCCCTCGCCGAGCAGGAAGAGAGCAAAGCTACCGATGCCGATAGGCCTTCGCCCATAGCGAGTGTGGAATCCGAGCCGTCTCCTGAAAGACGGGCAGATGCGCTCGCATCAGCGCCACTTGGGCGTACCATGGCTGAACCTCAGCCACCAGCACCCATGGAGGAAAGCGTAGCAGCATCTGGGTTGGCTTTTGCCAATCAAGAGACAGATGCGGTACTCGCCGATGATGTTGAAGCCGAGGACTCGGTACCGGCATGGGACGCTTCCGACGAAGTGCTACGCGTCCATCGCCAACTAGAAATGGTCGAAACCCGCAGCCCGGAATTTGCCTGGGGCGACTCTACTGTGATGTCCCTTGATGTTTTGCCGACTAACCCTCGAGGCCGGGATACGGTAACGCCAGTCAGCACACGGCGTGGTAATCACTAACCGTTGGGAAATAGAAAATGGGAATTTGGAAATAGGAATGAGGAAACGAGCGTAGCGACTAACGCAGTAAATGGTTGGGCGAAAGCGTCCCGTACTTTTTCAAATTCCCAACTCCTCATCCCCGATAACCATACAGAACGTCATGAAACGTCTTTTGCGAATCGCAACTGGAAGCTTAGTTCTCGCCCTATTTATGGGGACGATAGCCCCTGTGATGGCGCAACCTACCCGTTCGTTCACTATCCAAGATGGCAAGGTCTGGATTGATAACCAGGAGGTGCCTGCAGATCGCTTGCCCGAATCGCTACAGGTCGATGGCGTGCAGGTGAGCTACAACTGGGTGGGTCATGATGCGCCCCAATTTACCTTTAACAAGGTCATCTATACGCTGGACGATGGCACGCTCCGTGAAGTAGCAGATTTGCGGGAGGAGCAGGGCGGTGTCATGGTTTTCTTTCGCAATGGCTCGTACGCGCCCTACCGAACAGGCGAAGCTGATTTTGCCGTCGCGAGAGGGCAGAACGAGAACACGGTCGTTCAACTTCAAAACTCGGCGCGGGCATTGCATGCCTATTCTGCCGAACTGGCGCAGTTGAGTGAGGACGAGGCTGCTGCTCACAATGCGCACGTCATCAGGCAAGCCCGTGACAAGGCACAGGCCGCCGCAGAGGTGGCGCAGACCTTGCCACTTATTGAAGTGCAATCCTATCTGGCTGATGTGCAACGGCAGAATCGCACCCTCTACGAACTGCTGGTGCAGGAATGGCAGATGGAAGCCGAAGCTCAGGCCCTGGCGCTTGACATCCGCCGTATGGAATCTAGTGCAGATCGGGATACGCATGTCGATCGACTTCGCCAACTGCTGGACACCATCTTCGAACTTAAGCAGGAAAACCGCCGCCGCGAGATCCGGCAACTGGAAGCGGAAATGGAAGAATTGCGGGCACGGTTGCAAAAACGCGAAGACTACCGAGAGCGCATGATCGAACAACGCCTGCAAGAGCTTATTGCGTTTCCTTTGAATCGGTAGCATCAAGGATGTAGGCTGGGTATTTCGCCAGGTATGCATCCTCAAAAAAACCACTCATCCGCAAGACGTCCCCGTTACCAAACAAACCACCCAATGCAAAAAGAGCTATGAACACCCTACGTACAATCGTTCAATGGATGAGTCTGCCCTTACTCGTGATTTGTCTGTTGGCGCAGCCAGCACGGGCACAAAAAAATTCTATCGTTACGATAGAGAAGACGAACGGTGGTGATACCGTCGTTGTCAAAATTGAGGATGGCAAACGGACCGTCACCGTCAACGGCGAGGTGCTGGACGAAGAAGAAGCCGATAAGTACCTGGAGGAGATGGACGTCTTCTGGGTAGGCGATGACGATGGCTATGTCTGGCGTGTGGGCCCCCGAGGCAATCGCTTTCACCTTTTCGGCGAGGATGATGCCGAGTTTATGGCTGATTTCCGGGAGCGCATGAAGGAGGAGTTTCCGCGCACCTATGTCTTCGGCCATGACGATGAAGAGGGCAATGTCTTTTTCCTGGACGATCAACTGCGCGGTCTCCGCGATGGGCTGGCAGCGTTTGGCAATGCCGGAGGCAGCCTTGCGTTTGGCACTTCCATGAAAGAACGCGCCGAGATTGCCCGCATGGACATGGAGTCGCGGCGGCTGGCGATGAAAATACGCGAGGCAGACGAAGCCGACCGTGCCGAGTTGGAACGCGAACTCCAGAACCTGCTCAAAGATATTTTTGAGCAAAAGGAGGCCCTTCGTGCTGAACGGGTAGAAGTGCTCAGAGAACAACTTGACGAAGCGATGGCCGCCCAGCAAGAGCGCCAGCAGAACCGGCAGGAGATCATCGAACGCCGCATGAAGGAACTGCTTGGCGAACGCGATATGTATGATTGGTAGATTGTAACCATTTTAGCTGGAGATTTACTTTAGGTCGCCCCTGTTGCTTTATTGTAGCAGGGGCGACGTTGCTCTCAGGCGGTGGCTTAAAGGATCGCGTAGATGGTTTCAGGCAGGGTCAACTGCTGTCTTAAGGGCTGTCCACCGCCCGCCGATACCCAAAGGGTCGAAAATGCGTGCATGCTGATGAACCTATGTTACCATTGACTGGCCGGATTTATTACTACGGGAGCGCGGTGCTGCTGGTGCTCCTCTGCTGCTTCACGACGGTGGCCCATGCGGTGCCGGTTGTGGAGCGTGTTTCTTTTACGCCACGCGCCGATGGCGGAGGCTACGTCGTTCGTATCCACACCTCAGACCGCCTACAAGCCTACAGCGAGCCGCGCTTCGTGGGTCATAATCAGCTGGAACTGATTCTCTTCAACACCGATCTGGCCCAACACTGCCAGCGCGACAACCCCGAAGGACCGATCCAGTCGTACTCCATGGAGATGCGAAAGGGGCACCTCTATCTCGAATTTCAAGTGGACGAGGAAGCCTGGTTGGATGCCGCTGCCTACCGAGATCGGGACTCGCAGGACATGATTCTGGGGCTTACCTACCGAGGCGATCTGCCCCGCGACACCGCGATTCCTGTGCGGCCTGCGTCTGCGCAAAGGGAATCTGTTGAATCCTCTGCTGCCTCTCCAGCCCCTGTTTTGCCGCCCAATGACGTACGTTCTCGCTGGAAGCTTGACACCATTGTGATCGATGCCGGGCACGGCGGGCACGACGCCGGGGCCGTGGCGAATGGCATACGTGAGAAGGATGTTGTGCTGCCCGTTGCGCTCAAACTGGGGCAGTATCTAGAAGATTTACTCGGCGTGAATGTCGTCTATACGCGCAAGAGCGATCATTTCGTCACCCTCAATAACAGAGGGCACATTGCCAACCAGGCCGGGGGCAAGCTTTTCATTTCTATACATGCCAATGCAGCGCGCAACCGAAGCGCCACAGGGGCCGAGACCTATTTCCTGGGTCTGCACAAAACGGCGGCGGCTCGGCAGGTGATGGAGCGGGAAAACGAAGTGGTCAAGCTGGAGAGCAACCCGGAAGCCTATGAAGAACTGGACGAGCAGGCCCTCATCGTGCAGACGTTGGCACAAAGCGCCTATATGCGCAAAAGCGAGGAACTGGCCTCCTTCATCCAGGACCAATTCACCAATCGGGTGGGGCGCAAGAACAGAGGCGTGAAGCAGGCGGGATTCTATGTCCTCTGGAGTGCTTCTATGCCTTCTATTCTCGTCGAGCTAGGCTTTGTGACAAATCCAACAGAAGCCGCTTTTCTTAACAGCGAAACCGGGCAAGATTATCTGGCAAGTGCTATCTTCCGGGCCGTGCGTGACTATAAGATCCAGTACGAGAAAGGACTCGACGTCGTCGCGCAATGAATGCGGATGGTTCGTACCATGAGGCAGCCTATGGTCGCTTCCTACGTGCCACCGGCCTTCTCTAATCGCTCCTCATTGCTTGCGCCCCATGGACATCACGGCTGAACTCGAACACGCCATTCGCACCATTCCCGATTTTCCCAAACCGGGCATCCAGTTCAAAGACATTACCCCGCTGCTGGCGCGTCCGGCCCTGGTGCATGATGCGGTGGATGCCCTCGCCGATCCGTTCCGCGACGATGGGATTACCAAGGTGGTCGGGATCGAGTCGCGCGGGTTTATCCTGGGTGCGATGCTGGCTCACCGCCTGGAAGCAGGCTTCGTGCCTGTCCGCAAGCCGGGTAAGCTGCCCTACGAGACGGTCAGTGCCGAATACGAGTTGGAGTATGGCATCGACCAGATCGAGATGCATGTGGATGCGATGGGACCGCACGACCGCGTGCTCATCCACGATGATGTGATTGCTACAGGAGGAACCGCTGCTGCCGCTTACGAACTGGTCCAGCACACAGGGGCCGAGGTGGCTGGCTACGCTTTTCTACTCGAACTAAGTTTCCTGCGTGGACGGGCGAAGCTGGTGGAGGATGTGGTTGTCCACTCGGTGCTGATTGTGTAAGATTGGCTCGCATCGCTCGCTGTCATTAGCGCCTTCGACGCGTCATTGGTGCCTTCGGCACGTCATTGGTCATTGGAAGCATCAAGCCCATCAATGACCAGTGACGCGAGCACAGCGAGCCAATGACATGAGCGAAGCGAATTAATGACCCGTATCAGTGAGCCTTTACCGAACCGCAATGCAGGAGATCTCTACGCGGGCGCTGCGGGGTAGGGCGCTGACCTGGATGGCCTCGCGCGCCGGCGGCTCTTCATTAAAATACCGAGAGTAAATCTCATTGACCTGTGCATAGTGGTTGATGTCGGTAAGGAAGACCGTGCAGCGGACGACATTTTTGTAATCGAAGCCTACGGCATGCAGCAACGCACCCAGGTTTTCGAGCACTTGCTCGGCCTCGGCTTCAATGCTGGTGGTAATCATGCTGCCCGTTTTCGGGTCGATGGCGATTTGACCGGAGCAATAAAGCGTGTTGTCGACCAGGATGCCCTGGCTATACGGGCCAATAGCTGCCGGCGCAAGGGGGGTCTTTACGACCGTGCGCGTAGCGGAACGAGTAGCGGACATAGGAGTGCGGATTGGTTCGGTCGTGTGGGAATCATAACTTCCACATCTCGCGTGCATAACTCAAACGAATATTAGCCTAAGAAGCTATGGATCTAGGATTACAGGACCGCATCGCCTTTGTGGCCGGAGCCAGCGGGGGGCTCGGCTTAGCTGCCGCTACCACGCTCGCTGCCGAGGGCTGTCGCGTCGCCATTTGCTCACGGACAGCGTCCCACATCGAAGCTGCCGCCCAACAGCTCCAGGAGGAAGCAGGCGTCTCTGCAGACCGGGTGTTGCCGCTCGTCTGCGATGTGACCGACGAGGCACAGATCGAAGCCGCCGTGCAGCAAACCGTGGACACGTTCGGTGGACTCCAGATCCTCATCACCAATGCAGGTGGTCCACCCACTGGCAAAATCGACGATTTCGACGCCGAGGCATGGCGCAAGGGGCTGGAACTTAACCTGATGAGCACCATCAACCTATGCCGCCACGCGTTGCCGCACCTGCGTACCGCCGCCCAGGAGGATTTCGCTCGCATCCTGATGATTACGTCTGTATCCGCCAAGCAGCCAATCCCGAACCTCTACCTGTCGAACACGGCCCGCGCCGGGGTGCAGGGGTTTGCCAAGAGCCTGTCCGAAGAACTCGGCCCCGACGGTATCACCGTCAACACGATTCTGCCTGGCTACACCCGCACCGACCGGCTCAAGGATTTCACCAAAGAGATCCAGCAGCACTCGGACAAATCGGTCGAGGAGATCGAGGCAGGCTGGGCCGAAGCCAACGCGCTCAAACGGATCGCCGATCCACAGGAATTTGCTGATGCTGTGGCGTTCATGGTCAGCGCCCGCGCCGCCTACATCACCGGCATCGCCCTGCCCGTCGATGGGGGACGGGTGAAGCATTTGTTATGATTTCCCAAAATATCGGAAGCAGAGTCAGTTAGCAGCAACGACCTCAACAGTGAATGCGAAGTCGGCGCTCAGCATACAGCGCGATTCTACAGCACGTACAGTTACACGAGAGATACCTGGATTGCCCGGTTCTACAACAAGCGTAGTTGCGTTTTCTCCCTGGATGTTAACAAAGGTTGTAGCAATTCCCGTGCTTGTTCCCAGATAAGCTAAGTCTCTCCTAGCGGTATGTCGAAAGAAAGGTTCGATACCTTCAAGGTCTTGCGTGAATGGTTCGCTATCCACGACCAGTGTTGTGTCGGGCAGCGTGCGCAGGTTCTCGACGAAGCCTTCACAGTTGGTTCGGTCGGCTCCTGGGTTGAAATCGCAGCCAGCGGCTAACATTGTTATCATGGTAAGAAATAGAAGAGGGGAACTGATATGCATGATACTCAGGCAGAACTGTAGAAAGTGTCTGTAACAGTAATACACAGGCAAGCAACCATGTGACCAATATCTACGCCTGCTTGATGTGCCCGTCCCGCCCAGCTACGGTCTCACCACCGCCGAAGGCGGGTTTTAAGAGTCTGGGTTGCTGGGCTCTCGCTTCAGCACTGCCAGCGTCACCGTGGCTTTGGCGACGAGTTTGGTATCTGCGTCGGAGGTAGAAAAGACTTCGGACTCAACGACAAAGATGCGTCGTCCGGCTTTGAGTACCTGCGCCCGGCACCAGAGCTTTGGCCCGCGGGCGGCACGCAGCAGGTTGATCTTAAATTCGACAGACAGGACGAACGCTTCGGCGGGCAGCAGGGTACTGGCTGCCGCGCCCGCTGTGTGATCCGCCAGCGTAGCCAGCACACCGGCGTGTACAACGTAGGTTTGTTGCAGGTGCTTCGGTTGTACGGCCAACTGGGTTTCGCACCAGCCGGGTCCCAAGTCATTGAGCACGATGCCTACCTCGCGGACGTGCGCGGCCTGATCGAAGATGCGGGAGACCTGTTCGCGGTATGCCGGATCGCGTGGTTCCATGATCAAGGTGCGGCAAGAGCCGTGGTGAGGAAGCGGGTCAGGAAAAGATCAGCCCAGTGCCAGGTGTGGGCGGCATCAATGGCAAAGATGATTTTCTCAGAGGCCAGGGGGATGTCTTTCTTGCGCAACAAATCTACGAAAAAAGTAGCCCGGTCGCGATTGCCCTTCATCCCATCGGAGGCCGCACAGGAAACGTAGAACGTTGTGCGGCGCAGTTGGTCGAGCAGGGTGTGCTGCGCCATGCTAATGGCATCCGTCGAGTTCCACCGGCGCATCGCGTCAGCCTTGCGCGGCAGGCCGAGGGCGGCGTCGAAGATGGGGGCTTTGCACCAGATGCGGTCGCTCCAGGTGCCGGTTTGTTGCTGCCGGGGGTCGTTGTGGCCCGGCCACATGAAGGTGCCATCATAGATGCCGGCGTGGTCGAAGTAGCCGGGACACTGCGACGCCAACAGGCTGACGGTGTAGCCGCCGAGTGAGAAGCCTGCCATCAGCCGTTGCCCGCCTCGCGTCTCTGGATAATCCCGCTCAATAGCCGGCAGCATCTCGCGGGTCAGGAAGTGCCAGAAACG
>DATGCC010000132.1:0-4385 GCA_035312345.1 Rhodothermales bacterium | reverse complement strand
TTCCAGGTCGGTGCTCGCGATAAAGTCCTCAATGAAGTCGAGGTGCAGGCTGTCACCATCTTCGGCAGTGAAGGTGAGCGGTCCCTGTGGTGTAGGGGTAGAGCCGAGGAGCGGCACTTTCTGGAAGTAGGTGCCCGTGCTGCCGCCTGGCTGGAGCCCGATCTGCTGCATCTGGTCGGCAATGTATTGCACGGCTTTTTGCTCGCCGGGTTGTCCGGTGCCGCGCCCTTCCATGTCATCTGCGCTCAGGATTTCGATGTGGGTGCGTACGCCTACGCTGTCGATGGCGCTAAGTAGGGCGGCAGGCGGGTCGCCGGGATCGGTGGCGGCTGTCGTCGCTGTCGTATCGACCATGTCCGAATCCGTCGTGCCAGGGGCGGTTTCGCAGGCCGTCCACAATAGGACGAAGAGCAGGAGAAGCAAACGGGAGCTATGCATAATCGGGTTGGCTTGATCGGAAAGCAACGGTTGATAGGTCTCAAACGAAAGCGTTGCGCGGTTCGGTTCCACAGGTGGAATCATTTGGATTCGCGGTCGCGCCGGTCGCTGAGGTAGATGCTGATAACGAGGACAAAGCCGCAGGCCGCCGCCAGGAGGAAGAACAGCATCGCCAGGCCAGGATAACCGAGGATCGTAAAGGTCGTCTCCACCCGCATCATCAGCGCGGCTCCGATAATGAGCGCCGCCAGCACCATGCTGATCGAGAGGCGGTTGGTCATACGGTGAAAGTTCTCAACGAGCCAGTATTCGTCGAAGGCATCAATCCGTAGGGTGTAGCTGTTGTTGGCCAGCGCATCGAACAGCTTGTTGATGCGCCGGGGCAGTGTTTGCACCAGTTCGTGCGTCTCCAGCATCGTTGTAAAGAGCTTGCCGGGCGAGAGGCTCTTCAGCATGCGCCGCTGCATCAGGGCGTTGGCATGGCTGCGCACGACGGCATTGGGGTTGAACGCGGGGTCGAGCGTGCGGCCGATCTCGTCAAGGTTGAGCAGCGTTTTGCCCAGCATGGTCGTCTCAGGAGCGGGGCGCAAGCCATTCTCGCCCGCAATGCGCGTCAACTCCATGGTAATCCGTCCCACCTGCAAGTCAGCTATCGGAGCATCGCGGAAACGACCTACCAGATCGGCGATTTCTCGGGTGAAGCTTTTCCGGTCGAAGTCTTCTAGCGGGTGGCCCATTTCGATGCACACCTCGGCAGCTTCCCGGCCTTTGCCGTCTGCTACGGTAAGCAGCAGTTTGAGCAATTGCTGTTGGTGGACGTCGTCGAGGCGGGCTACCATGCCGAGGTCGAGCAGGGCAATGCGGTGATCTGTCGTGAGAAAAACATTGCCGGGATGAGGGTCGGCATGGAAAAAGCCATCTGCGAGGATCTGATCGAGATAGGCTTTGAGTAGGTCTTTGGCCAGGACCTCGCCGTCTACCTCGATACGCGTCAGGGGGCTGATTTCCGTGATCTTGGTGCCCTGCACATAGTCCATCGTGAGTACCCGCGCTGTCGAGTAGTCATGGATGGGTTGAGGCACCACGATGCGGTTGTAGGCGGCGAGGTTTTCGCCGAGGGCAATGAGGTTCTGTGCTTCCTGTCGGTAGTCTAATTCCCGCAGGAGGGTTTTGCGGAACTGCTCCAGCAGGTCGCTAAAGGCAAAACGGCGTCCGGCTTCGGTGTGGGCATCTACGAAGGTGGTAACTTCATCGAGCGCGTCGAGGTCTTCGAGGATGCGTTCGCGGATGCCGGGCCGCTGGACTTTCACCACAACCGGTTTTCCATCGCGCAAGATGCCCGCATGTACCTGTCCCAGCGAGGCTGCCGCGAGTGGTTCGGCGTTGAGTTGTTGAAAGGCCTTGGAGATACGGACGCCTAGTTCTTGCTCGACGATGCGTTCCACTTCGGCGAACGAAAAGGAGTCTACCTTGTCCTGCAACCGGCTCAGTGCCTCCAGGTAGGGCAGCGGCAGCAGATCGGGTCGCGTCGAGAGCATCTGGCCCAGCTTGATGAACGTCGGCCCGAGCGCTTCGAGGTCTTTTGCAAGTTGCTCTGGCTCGCCATCCTGCTGACTTTCGAAGCTTTCTTCTACAACCAGCGCTTCGTCCAGGCCAGCTATCGAAACGAGGTTGGAGCCACCGTGCTTGAGCAGGAGGCGGGCGATGTCTTTGTAGCGGCTCAGGTGAGACGGTTTCAGCGACAGGTTCATAGCAGCATAGAATGAGGTGGGGATGCCTCCAAGAAGCAAGAAAAAGGCGTTTCAGGCAACCCCGAAACGCCTTTTTCTCATCTAGCCTTGTCAACGAGCATCAGTCCATGTTCTCAACCAGCGCCTCTCCAAATTCGCTGCACTTGAGCAACGTCGCGCCGTCCATCAGCCGCTCGAAGTCGTAGGTCACACGCTTCTGGCCGATGGTTTTCTCAATGGCGTGGACGATGAGGTCGGCGGCTTCGTGCCAGCCCATAAACCGGAACATCATCTCGCCTGACAGGATCACCGACGACGGGTTCACTTTGTCCAGCCCTGCGTACTTGGGGGCCGTGCCGTGTGTGGCCTCGAAGATCGACTGCCCGTTGTCGTAGTTGATGTTGGCTCCCGGCGCGATGCCGATGCCGCCCACCTGCGCCGCGAGCGCGTCGGAGATGTAATCGCCGTTGAGGTTCATGGTGGCGATGACTTCGTATTCGGCGGGACGGGTGAGGATCTGCTGGAGGAACGCGTCGGCAATCACATCTTTGATGATGATTTCATGTCCATCGTCCAGCGTGATAACCTGCCACGGGCCACCGTCGAGGTCTTCCGCGCCGTAATGGTCTTTTGCTGTCTGGTAGCCCCAATCGCGGAAGCCACCTTCGGTGAACTTCATGATGTTGCCCTTATGCACCAGCGTCACGCTGTTGGCTTTTTGCTCAATCGCGTGGTCGATGGCAGCGCGGACGATGCGCTCGGTGCCTTCCTGCGAGACGGGCTTGATGCCGATACCACTCGTCTCGGGAAAGCGTATTTTCTCGTAGCGATCCGGGAAGGCTTCCTTGAAAAGCTGTTTGAACCGCTCGGTGTCTTCGCTGCCGTCTTTGAACTCGATGCCAGCGTAGATGTCTTCCGAGTTCTCGCGGAAGATGATCATATCCACCTTTTCCGGTGCCTTGACCGGGGAGGGGACGCCATCGAAGTAGCGCACAGGACGGACACAGGCGTAGAGGTCGAGTTGCTGGCGTAGCGCCACGTTGAGCGACCGGATGCCACCGCCGACGGGCGTGGTCAGCGGTCCCTTGATGGCGACGAGGTATTCGCGGATCGCCGTCAGCGTGTCTTCTGGCAGCCACTCGCCATATTTGTCGTAGGCTTTCTGCCCGGCGTAGACTTCGAACCAGACGATCTTGCGTTCGTCGCCGTAGGCTTTCTGGACAGCTCCGTCAAAGACATGCTGCGCGGCGTGCCAGATGTCTGGCCCGATGCCGTCGCCCTCGATGTAGGGCAGGATGGGATGGTTGGGCACGTTGAGCGTGCCGTCGGTCATTGTGATTTTTTCGCCTTCGCTCGGCGGGGTAAGTTCAGTAAAGGCCATGTTCGGGATTCGGATTGGGGATGTACTTGCGTCAGTCGGGCTACGCCCTCGTGTCGGATTGCGGAATAACGGCTCAAATTAGGAAATATAGGCGTGAAATGAAGGATGTGGTTGTCGAGATTTGTCGAAACATGGATGCAAATAAGACGGTCAGCCCTTGGCATTCGCGTGTTGTTTCAGATATTATTCGTAGAACACTTCATTTTCGTAAAATCGCCGTTGAGCCATGTTGAGAAAAGTGTATGTGCTGTTCATCTGGTGTGTGGTGTCATGTGTGGCTTCAAACAGCCGGGCGCAAGCTTTCATTGAAGTAGATACTGATTTACCCGGCATCTGTTGTGGTAGTCTAGCATGGGGCGACTATGACAGCGATGGCGATCTGGATTTGTTGATCACAGGCATCAATGCAGCAGGATTCATGAGTCGGGTCTATCGCAATGAGGAGGGTGAGTTTATGGCTATCGACGCCGACCTGCCGGGCGTCTATGAGGGCGCTGCTACGTGGGCAGACTTCGATGGCGACAACGACTTGGATCTGGTATTGGCAGGGACGACTGAGGAGGGAGAGCAACTAGCACAGATCTATCGCAACAATGATGGCGATTTTTCCGATATCGGGGCCGCTTTAACAGGCGCTAACTTTACGTCACTGGACTGGAAAGATGATGACCAGGACGGCGATTTAGATCTCCTCATCAACGGACGGTTCAATTCTCTTGAAAATACCTGGCTCTACAACAACGACAGCGGTGTTTATACAGAAGTCCCGGCACAAATAGAGGGCGGGGGGTTAGGATCTGCCAACTGGATCGACTACGATAATGATGGTGACCTCG
>DATGCC010000131.1:0-6573 GCA_035312345.1 Rhodothermales bacterium | reverse complement strand
CAGCTTATTCGTTTCTGGGAAGCACTGGGTTTTGGCTTTGCAGAAGTGGGCTCGGTGACGGCCCGTCCGGCGAAGGGCAACAAGCGCCCGCGGGCGTTTCGCTTGCCCGAAGACCAGGCCATCATCAATCGGATGGGCCTGAACAACCAGGGGGCCGATAAGATCAGCCGTCGCATCCAGCGGGGGCAGAAAAAGCGAGGTATTCCGCTCGGCATCAACATCGCCAAGACGCACGACGACACCATTGTCGGTGAGGCAGCTATTGAAGATTTTCTGCGCAGCTTCCAACTCCTCGCGCCCTTGGCCGATTATGTGGCCCTTAACATCTCCTGCCCCAACACTGCTGATGGGCGCACCTTCGAGGAAGCCGATGGGCTGGATGCCTTGCTGAACATCATCTTCGCGGAGCGCACGGCCATGCATCTGGAGGTGCCGATCCTCATCAAACTTGCGCCGCCGTTGACACCCAAAGTGGTCTTCGATAGCCAGGTAGAAGACATCATGCAGGTCGCGCTAGGGCATGGCGTAGACGGTTTCATTGCCACCAATACGGCTTCGGACCGGCAGCACCTCACCACCGATGAAGCCCGGCTACAACGCATTGGGCGTGGCGGGCTCAGCGGGGCTCCTATCTTTGAGCGGTCCACCCAACTCGTGCGCTACCTGTACCGTCGTACTGAAGGCAAGTTACCCATCATAGGTGTCGGTGGTGTGGCCTCTGCCGAGCAGGCCTACGCCAAGCTGCGGGCAGGCGCGTCGCTCGTGCAGCTTTACACCGGGCTCGTCTACGAAGGCCCCAGCCTCATCAAAGAGATCAAAGAAGGACTCGTCCGGCTCTTCGAGGAAGACGGGCACTCGTCCATCCGCCACGTCATCGGTCTGGACGCATAGCCCGGCTTCAACTTAACATCCTTCTGGGTTCCCCGCTGCTATCAACTTCTTTTGAGCACTACCCGACCGGCTTTGTCGACCTGACAGGCGTAGAGGCCGGGTTGGGTTTGCTGGCTTTCTTCTGAACTCAGCAGGATTAGCGGTATTGCGATGCCAGGTCGGGCTTGCCCCATGCCGCATATAGATCGGCCAAGCCCGCGTGGGTCAGTTCTATGCCTTCGTCATCTTCAAGCTGGGTGTAGTACTGCAATGCCTCCAGCATCATGGGTTCGGCGGTTTTATACTCCTGCCGGGCGGCGCGGCACAGGCCGAGGCGGAGCTTACCGATAGCCAGTAGGCTTGGCGGTTGCTGCGGTTGGGCCGCCAGGACGCGTAGGCCTTCCTCCAGCATCGCTTCGGCTTCCGCGATCCGAGCTTGCTCCTGTAACATCTGGCCGTGGTGGATAAGGATGTCCGTGAGAATGAAATGGTCGTCGGGCCAGGTGCGTAGTGCCAGGTCGTAGGCCGCCGAGAAATGGTGGTCGGCAGCACGAAGCTCCTGACTTTGGTAGAGGGCTTTGGCCAGAAAAAGGTGGTCCACAGCGATACGGCGGTGCTCTTCGCCCAGGGTGCGGCGGTGGAGCGCCAGCGCCTGCTCGGCGGGCGCGATGGCCTCGGCATACCGCTCCAGCGTGATCAGGGCGAGAGAGAGCGAGGCCAAGGACGTAGCCACAGCCGGATGCTCTTCGCCGAGAGCGGCACGGCGGATGGCCAGCGCTTCTCGGTGCAGGGCCTCCACTTCTGTCTGATTCTCCTTTCGTTCTCGGTTGTTGAGGGTTACGGCCAACTCAAACAAGCTCGCGGCTACCTCGGGATGTGCTTCTCCCAGGACCTCTTTCTGCGAGGCGATTAGGTCGCGGTACAGGGGGATGGCTTCATCGTGCTTCATCTGTCCAGCCAACGATGTAGCGAGGGCTTTCATGGTGCGGAGCGTTTCGGGATGACGCCCACCCTGGGCCTGCCGCTGGCGTTCGAGCACGTCGTAGAGCATGGTCTCTGCTGCCGCGTAGTCGCCCTGGTCCCACAAGGCAATCGCCAATCCATGCTGCGACTTGAGCAGGGCGGGGTCGTTATCGCCGAGCACGCGCTGCCGGATGGCGAGCGACTGCCGGTAGAAGGCGACGGCTTCCTCCGGTTGGCCTTGCCGCGCCGCGCCATGCAACGCACCCAGATTATACAGCGTCTCGGCCACATCGGGATGCGTTTCTCCCAGTTTGGCTCGGCGGATGCGAAGCGCGTCGGTGAGGAGCGAGTCAGCCTTGTCATAGTTGGCCCGATCCATCTGGATGGCCCCGAGGCGGTCGAGCGCTTCGGCGGTGCGGATGTGTTCGTTGCCATAAAGCGATTTGCGAACGTGCAGCGCATCCTCCAACAACTCCAGGGCCTCGTCATAGGCACCTAGCTTTCGATACACGTTGGCCAGCACGATGAGCATTTCGGTCTGCACCTCGGGCTGATCGTTCAGCGTCTCGCGCACGCGCGCCGCGCCCTGCTCGGCCAGGTCCAGCGCGGTTAGCATCTCGCCCTGAGCTACCTCTGGGTTGGCCTGGTCGAAGAGATCCAGCACAAAGGCTTTGACCGCTTCCGCCCGGGCAGCCTCCAGCGTCTTGGCGCGAGCCTGCCAGAGAGAAGCCCCCAGCCCACCCAACACGGCCAGCACAATCAGGGCCGAAGCCAGGACGCCCACCCGGTGCCGTCGTACAAACTTGCTGATGCGGTACGTCACCGTCTCGCGCCGGGCGACCACGGGCAACCCGGCTTTGTACCGCCGCACGTCTTCTGCAAACTGCTCCACCGATGCATACCGGCGGGTGGGTTCCTTCTGCAATGCTTTCAGTACGATGTTGTCGAGGTCGCCGCGCAGCCGCCGGCGTAGTCGCTCGACCTGTGTGCTTCGCGCCTCACTGACCTGCTCTGGGGTAATGGCATCGGTTTGTCCATCGCTGTGCTGCACCTCCTCAATTTGACTCACTGCCGTTGAGGGGCGCTCTGGCTCGACTTCACAGATCACGCGAAAAATCTCCTGCTCCAGTCGGCTTGGCAGTCGGTACGGACGGCGTCCGGTGAGCAGTTCGTACAATAGCACGCCGAGGGCATACACGTCGGACGCCGTCGTGATCGCCTCGCCCCGCACCTGCTCCGGCGAGGCATATTCGGGTGTCATCACGCGCCATGCGGTCCGGGTCAGCGGCGACGAGTAGCCCGGCAGGTTGGGATCGAGCAGCTTGGCGATGCCGAAGTCGAGCAGCTTCACCTGGCCTTCGTCGGTTACCAGCATGTTTGACGGCTTGAGGTCGCGATGGACGATCAGGTTGGCGTGGGCATACTGCACGGCCTGGCATACGTCGCGGAACAGCGCCAGACGTGCATCGACAGAGAGCCGGTGCCTGTCGCAGTACGTGGTGATCGGTACGCCGTCGATGTACTCCATGACGAAGTACGGTAGCCCGTCCTTGGTCGTGCCGCCATCGAGGATGTGGGCGATATGCGGATGGGTGAGGGCCGCGAGGATCTGGCGTTCCATCCGGAAGCGCCGCAGGATGTCGTCGGTGTCGAGGCCGCGCCGGATCACTTTGAGCGCCACCTGCTGCCGAAACGCTCCGTCATCGCGCTCAGCCAGGTAGACCGTTCCCATGCCGCCGCGCCCCAGTGTTTTGCTAATACGGTAGGGACCGATTTGCTGGATCGGTTCAGCCATTTCCTCTTCTTCGTCGACGAGAAGGGCCAGATCATGTGGGGAGGCGTCCAGCAACGAGGCGGCTTCTGCGTCTTCGGCTATCAGACGCATGAGGGCATCACGGATTTCTTTGTCCGTAATCTGCTCCAGGAATACGGCACGGTCTTCTTCCGAGAGATCGATAAACTGGAAGAAAAGATCCTTAAGCTGTTGCCACTGTGCATCTTCCATGGGGCAGCAAGATGTCGGGGAGAAGGTTCAGGCATTCAAGGCACCGGCCAGCCAGGCCCGCGCCATGCGCCACTCTCGATTTACGGTAGCGACCGAGAGGTCCATGATTTCGGCAGTTTCGGGAATCGTGAAGCCTGCGAAGAAGCGGCACTCGACGACCTGCACCTGCCGGGGGTCGTGAGTCTCCAGTCGTTGCAACGCTTCATCAAGCCCAACGACCTGCGCAGGTTCTACCGGTACGGCATAAAGGGCATCGTCGAAGGAAAGGGGAGCCTGATCGCCGCCGCGCTTCTGGGTGATGCGCTTGTGGGCGGCGGTCACCAGCACCTGCCGCATGGCGCGGGCCGCCACCCGCATAAAGTGCAAGCGGCTTTGCACGTCCAGTTGATCGGACCCCACCAGCTTGATATAGGCCTCGTGAACCAAGGCCGTGGTGTTCATCGTCTCGCTGGCGCGCTGATGGCGCACCGTACGAGCCAGCCGCCGCAACTCCTGGTAGACCATAGCGAACAGCGCGTCCATGGCCTTTTCGTCGCCCTCGTTCAGGGCTGCCAGCAGCGTTGTTATGGGTGGAGCCGTAGCCATGATACGATGTCGCCTCGTTTCGAGTAAGGTAAAACAGGGCAGCCAATAGGATCAATCTACACGCCGCCTGTGAAAAATCCACGGCAACACGCGAAAAAAGGAGTGGACCCGCTGGGCCGCTTACTTACCTGTGTGTCTTTCTCCTTCCACACCAACACATGAAGCTCATGAATGTCTTTATCTTGCTTATCCTGATGAGTGTGCTGGCAGCACCTACCCGGACGGATAGCTGCACACTCGAAATCGGTGGCGAAACGCACAGGCTTGATCACATCTATATGCTGCGCATCCCCGACCCTTTCGACGATAACGTACGCAACACCCGTCTCGTTTGCACGAGCACGCCTCTGGTTGAACAGGATTTCGAGGACTGGATCACGTTCATGCGAGCTTTTCAGGCCGACGACCAACGCGGCGTGCTGATCGACTTTAGGGAGCACACTGCCATTGCAACACAGCTTAGTTGGGGCGAGTGGTCCACCCTCTGGACCAGTTCGGAGATCGCTGAGGTGAACTTTGAAGGCACGCTGGGCGACAAGCACATGACGGGTGTGATTACAACGGATCCGCCGCTGACGGTCTTTCGCACAGACGTGACGTGGCGCGTGTCGGCCACCGTGGATCTCGAACCCGCTACGGTCTGGTAGCCAGAGGTACCTGCCGCATAAACTCATCAAACACCGTCATGAATTTTTTCTACCGTACTATTACCGCCTGCGTTGGTGTCCTCGTCTTTGGCGGTGCTGTATACAGTCCGCTGGTCGCTCAGGACCTACGCTATCCTGAAACCCGCATGGGCGATGTGGTGGACGATTACCACGGCACGCATGTGGCCGACCCCTACCGCTGGCTCGAAACCCTCGATAGCGACGAAACGACGGCGTGGATTGCTGCGCAGAATGCCCTCGCGGAGCCGTACCTCGACGCTCTCTCGACACGGGCCCACTTCCTCACCCGGTTGCAGGAATTGCAGGAGGCTGTGCCGCCTGGGGTCGTCAGGAAGCAGGGGCCGTACTGGGTGACGCAGACCCGCCGCCCGGACGGCAACCGCGTCTTCTTCGTGCAGGACGACCTTACGGCCTCGAAGCGCCTGCTCCTCGACCCGGCCGCGCTCTTCCCCGACGAGGACGTGACCATCGACGACGTGCGCATCTCGCCCGATGGGCGCTACGTGCTCTACACCGTGTCACCGGGTGGCACGCGCCTCAGGGAGGCGCGCGTCCATGACCTCGAACATACCCGCGACGTGCCAGACCGCATCCCCGGTCTCAAGTTCAACGGGCCGTACTGGACGGCCAATAGCCGAGGGTTCGTCTACTACCGCTACCTCCAGATCGGCGAGGACGGTGTGGACCGCGAGAGTACCGTCTTCTACCACGAACTCGGCACGTCCGTGACCGAGGACCGTGTACTTGCCCGGTCTGACCCCGAGGATGTTGGCGCGACGACGTGGTCGCAGGTCTCACACGACGGCCGCTTCGTGATCGTCATCGACGACTACAGCCAGAAGCAGCGGCTCGCGGTCCTCGACCTCGGCGACCCGCTCGCGCCGCGCTTCGACGGATCGCTCGTATGGCTGAGCGACGCCCGCGACGGGCGGACCCGCTACATCGGCCACATCGACGGGACGATCTACCTGCACACGAGCTGCGATGCGCCCAACTACCGCGTCGTAGCCGTGGACCTCGACGACCCGACGCGCTGGCGGACGGTGCTGCCCGAGACGGAGCACCTGCTCCAGCACGCGAACGTGCGAGGTGGGCAGATCGTGGCGGCGTACCGGCGCGACGTGAAAAGCGTGCTGGAGGTCTACGACCTGGACGGCACGAATCGGCGCGAGATCCCGCTCCCCGCGATGGGCTCCGCCTTCTACTTCGGCGGCGATCCGGACGACCCGACGTTCACGTTTGCCTTCGACAGCTACGCGCACCCGTACACGCTCTTCCGGCATGACCTCCGCACGGGCGAGACCGTCCGCCTCGGTGCCAGCGAGACCGGACACGATCCGGCCGACTACGTGACGCGGCAGGTGTTCTTCGCCTCGAAAGATGGCACACGCGTGCCCATGTTCATCACGCATCGCGCGGACCTCGACCCCGACGGCACGACGCCGACGCTGCTCTACGGCTACGGCGCGGCGGGGGGCGTCG
>DATGCC010000130.1:0-7418 GCA_035312345.1 Rhodothermales bacterium | reverse complement strand
TCCAAGCTCAAAACCATCAGCCGTAGCACGCGGGGTTCAGGGACAATGATTTTCTTCCGGCCTGACCCATCGATCTTTGAGACGGTGGCTTTCGATCCGGAGGTCATCAAAGAGCAACTGGAGGTCAAGACCTACCTCAACCGCAACCTCAAGATCATCTTCAAGAATGAGGGGAGCGGGGAGCGATTGGAGTTTCACCACGAGGGCGGCATTGCAGAGTTTCTGGAAGCCTTAATCAAGCAGGACAAATCGCGGCCCGTGCAGGAGAGCGTGTTTGTCGTGGCGCAGGACGAGATCGAAGACGGGGTGCGGGTCGAGATCGCGCTGCAATGGACGGAAGCGCCACGCGAGATCGTCCGCTCCTTCGTCAACGGCATCCCCACGCGGGATGGCGGGACGCACGAGCAGGGTTTCAAAGATGCCGTGCGAAGCGCTGTGCGGGCCTACATGGACACCCACGATCTGCTGCCCCGCAAGCTCGACATCAGCGCCGACGACATCCGCGAAGGGTTGTACGCCATCGTCAACCTGTTCATGGTGGAGCCCCAGTTTCAGGGGCAGACGAAGGACAAGCTCAACAACCCGGAGGCGCGGTCGCTGGTGTCCGGTGCGTTACGGCTGGCGCTGGAGCAATACCTCATCAACCACCCGACGACGGGCGATGCTATCGCGGCGCGAGTGATCCAGGCGGCGCGGGCACGGCAGGCCAGCCGGGCTGCAGCACGAGCCACACGGCGCAAGACGAGCGTCAGCCACCGGCTCAACCTGCCCGGCAAGCTGGCGGACTGCTCCTCGACCGACCCGTCGGAATGCGAACTGTTTATTGTGGAGGGTGACTCGGCGGGCGGCTCGGCCAAGCAGGGGCGCGACCGAATGAACCAGGCTGTGCTACCATTGCGAGGCAAGGTGCTCAACGCCGAGCAGGCCACGCTCAAGAAGGTGCTGGACAACAAGGAACTCTCGAATGTCCAGCAAGCGCTCGGCTGCGGCGTGGGCGACCATCTTGACATCAACAACCTGCGCTACCACAAGGTCATCCTGCTGATGGACGCCGACTCCGATGGGCACCACATCGCTACGTTGCTGCTGACATTCCTGTACCGCTACATGAAGCCGCTGATTGATGAGGGGTACATCTACATCGCGCAGCCGCCGCTGTACCGCCTTGATGCGGGCAAGGAGACCTACTGGGCGCTCGACGACTCGGACAAGGACAAGATCATCCGTCGGCTCAAGAAGAAGCGGAGCAACATCAAGATCGACCTCCAGCGCTTCAAGGGCCTTGGCGAGATGATGCCGCAGACGCTCAAGGAGACGACGCTCGACCCGCAGAAACGCCGCCTGCTCCAGGTTGCTATCCCCGACGGCGAGCAGGCGCAGACAGACCGTATCATCAGCGACCTGATGGGCAAAGACGCCTCCGCCCGCTACGCCTTCATCATGGACAACGCCGCTGAGGTGGGGGAGTTGGATGTTTGACAGGCATACTGACTTTGAGAATTAGAAAAGCTTTTCTATGTGTTACCCCGAACTTGAAGCGGGATCTCTTGGCTTGTCCGCGAAATTCTGCTCAGAATTGCAAAGGGGGACACAAGGGACGAGCTTATTTCAAGGATAAAGAAGCCAAAAAATGAGTTAATCTACCATGTGAAAATCATGAGTGATTATGGATTGATCGAAGCTAATTTATTTGATGTGACTACGAGAAATTCAAAGAAGCCAGAGTTTATGCTGGGAGATATTTATGGTTTGACGTGGGAAGGTCAGGACTTTCTAGATGATATCCAAAACGAAACCGTTTGGAAGAAAACGCAAGCTCAAATCAAGAAAACAACAGGTACAGCGTCGTTGGAAATGGTGAAAGAGGTTGCCAAGACTTTTGTGCGTGAGATGGTGCTAGGCGGTCTTTCCTGATTCTGCATTTCCTTTACGTCCCGCCACCAGGGTCCCCGCGACGACCAGCACGGCCCCAATGATGCTCAACCAATCCGGCACCTCGCTGAAAAATAGAAAACCCCAGACGGCGGCAAAGACGATCTGGATGTAGCTCAGCGACATCGCCTTGCCTGCTTTCTCGGCGTGGATTCCTTTCGTCATATACACCTGTGCAATCTGCGTGAACACGCCGATGCCGAGCAGCATTAGCCATTCTAGTGGTGTCGGCCAAAGCGCATCGTTCCACATGACGGGAATGGAGGCGGGCGTGGCGACGAGCGGGAAGTAGAAGACCACGACCAGATGGTGCTCCGTCTCGCGCAGCTTCCGCACCGAGGTATACGCCATCGCCGCAAATACAGCCCCGAGCAGCGCCACGCCAACGGCCAACAGATCCAGGCTACCGCCGCGCAACCCAAATAGAAAGGTAGGCTGCGCCACCAGCACGATCCCCAGCAGGCTCAGTGCCAGCCCCGACACTTCTCCTTTGCCGAGCGTCTCCTTCAAAAAGATCGCTGCCAACACCGCTGTAAAGACCGGGTTGGTGTACTGGATCACCGTTACGTCGGCGAGCGGCAGGCGCGGGATCGCATAGAAAAAGCACAGCAGCCCGAGGAAGCCAATAAAGCCACGAAAGAAAAGCAGCCCCTTTTTCTCCCCCCACGGTGACACGTTGATGCGGCGGAGCATCCCGTAGCTGAGGACGAGTGCGACGATGCTGCGGGCAAACACCATCTGTGCCCCCGGCAGCCGTTGCCCGGCGAGCTTCACCAGCAGGCTCATCAGGCTGAAATAAAACGCGGCGAGCACCATGTAGCGTAGCCCGGCAGGGACACGGCTCGCAGCAGTAGAGGGGGAATCAGACATTGCAGTGTAACGAGAGATGAGCAAACGCAACCAAGATGCCGCAGCCGGGGATGACATGCCGTGAAACCGTCATGAAAGCAGCGAGTGTAGAGAAACAAACGGTTGCAAACGGTCATTATCAGAATCTCAAAAGGCCAGTAGCTCAGTTGGCAGAGCAGCTGACTCTTAATCAGCGGGTCGGGGGTTCGAGCCCCTCCTGGCCTACCAAAGCCTCGGCATCTTCAGCGCCGGGGCTTTGTCATGTTTATGAAAGACGATCCCTATGAACTCCTTTTTCGCAAATCGCCGCCCGCACGAAGGGCTCACCTATGAAGCCTACCGAGCGCAGTGGCTTCGCACCACCCAACAACCGCTCACCGGGCTAGACCGGGTGGCGCGCAAATATGTCTTCTATTCGCGGTACAACTGGGAGCGAGCCGAGCGTGTCCATGCGGCCTATGCAGTGTCTGCGCGATTGCGGAAAGCGATTGCGCACATTACCCAGCCGAACATCTGGATGGTGCTGACGGAAGACTGGTGCGTCGATTCGGCCTTCAGCCTGCCTGTCATTGTGGAGGCGGCGCGGCTCAACCCGCACATTGACGTGCGCATGTTGCTCCGGGACAAGAATCTCGACATCATGGACCAGTATTTGACCAATGGCGGGCGCAGCATCCCCAAGCTGGTCGCTTTTGCGCAGGATGGCACTGAGCTGTTCACCTGGGGGCCACGTCCGGCAGCGGCGCAGCAGGTACGCGCAGAGCTTATCGCTTCCGGTTTGAATGGGGCGCAGGTGTCGGCGGCGCTGGTGACATGGTATGACGATGGAGGCTGGCAGCAGGTGGATGCTGAACTGGCCGACGCGCTGGAGTCCGTTTACATCCAGTAAGAACCCCGTTGCAAAGAAACGCGAACTTCACCATAGGATGTTTGTGATTCGCAGGAGCGGTAGCTATCATGCGAGAACAGCACGCTGTGGCGTGTTTACTCCGAGCCCTTAGCGATTGATAGCGTTACCCTTATGCGAGAGAATAACGAATTCTGGACGCGAGAGCATGAGCTGGCCCTGGTCTTTCTGGCGCTGGCCTATGGTACCGACGAAGAACTGACCGAGGATGAACTCGCCACGATGACGGACGTGCTGGAAGGCTGGCGCGACAACTTTCCCGCCGACGAAGTGCAGGATGTGGTGATGGAAGCCCTCGCGATCTACCTCGAAGATGAAAACGGAGCCGAGGTGCTTCGGTCCATCGGGCAACTCAAGCAGCAACTCGATCCAGCAGAGCGCCGCCGGGCCCTCGAAGACATCGTCCGTATTGCCGAAGCCGACGGGGTGCTGCTCAGCACAGAGCAAAACCTGATTACGGAACTCGCCAGCGCCTGGGAGATCCGTGGCACCGGCGAGCGACTCATCGACCAGACAACCGCAGCGATGCAGGAAGAGCCCTCCTGGAGCATGCTGCACGACATTGGCTTGATATACGTGATCGTCGCCCATAGCACGGACAACGAGATTTCCGATGCTGAGATTTCGGCCATGATCGCCCGGCTCTCCGACTGGCAGCCCGAACTGAAGGAAAGCGAAATTCGAGGAGTCTTGCGCGAAGCCCTTGGCTTCTATTCCCGCGATCCCGGCCAGAAAGCGCTGCGGCACTCGGTCCACCTCATCCGCGAGCGGTTGCCCGTCGTGCATCGCCTCGTCTTGCTGGACGACCTTGCCTTTATTGCCCACGCCGATGGGGATGACATCAGTGACACGGCGCAGGAAATGCTAGCCAGCCTCTCCAAATCCTGGGATATTGGCGTGAGGGTAAATGGGCAGGACGAAAACGCAGGTTAATGTACGAGTAGGGGAGGCGGTTATTGTACGTCCGAAGGGGGGTCGCTAGGGGCATCGCTGTGCCGGGGTAGGTCGCGGGCATTGCCCTCCCAGGCCGGTTCGTGTTGGTCGTTTGCTTCGGCATTATAGAAGGGATGGGTTTCCCGGCCGCCGAAGCCGACGACGGAGATGTTGCCTTTCTTCATGGCTTTGCGGATCCGCTTCATCACGATTTTGCGGATGAGGGCACGAGTAGGAGGAATGAGTCCCAGAAAGCCCAAAAAATCTGTCAGGACGCCGGGGGTGATAAGCAGCGCGCCCGCGACCAAAATAATGACGCCATCCAGCAACTCGGTACCGGGCAGTCCGCCCTCTGCCATTCGGGCGTTGAAACGTTGCCACACCGATAGCTCCTCGCGCTTGGCCAGGAAGCCGCCGATCAGCCCAGTCATTACAATGATACCGATGGTGGGCCAGAAGCCAATCAGCTTGTCTACCTGGACGAGCAACGCCAACTCGACGACAGGCATGATCAGGAAAAGTGCAAAAAGCCGGGCGAGAATTTTCATGAAGCTGAGACGATATACAAAGCGATATTCCTGCCGTTGCAAGAGATGGAGATGAGATAATCATACGGTGCGTGTGGTGATTAGCTCCGCTCAGCACAAGTTCTGCGTGATAAAAACCTTCAGGCTCGGCGAGAGCGCCACACCGATGCCCTGTAGCGTAAAGGAGGGGCTGAGGAGGGTGGCTCTGTGAGTCGGGCTCTTTAGCCAGGCATCGACCGTATCGTAGGCAAGGCGGCGCTCGTCTTTCCAGTCATACTTCACCGTAATCTGCCCTGCCGAATAAATGGTTTGGTAAGAGTCGTACTGATACGTCTGATACAGATTCTCACCCAGCCCACAGGTGATCCCTTCCTGTCTAGCACGATGGTGAGGACGCTCGCCCCGCAGGTTGATATGGTCAAAAAAATCATGCTCGGCCATATCCTGGCTATGGTGGCGGGCTACGAGGGCAAGTTTGTCGTGGGGGTCAAGCGTGTTGAGTTGATGAGCCTGCCGCGTCTGATTGGCATAATGGCCTACCCACCGCTCTATCTCATCCAGGTCCAGCGGAGGAGCTTGCGGCTGGGCCTGTACTTCTGAAGAATCCGGGGGAGGAGGGGCCGGATGAATGCATCCCGCGCAAAGGAAAAGGAAGGTCCATATCCAGGTTGCGTATCTCACCGCACTGTTTTTATCCCTCGCGTTCGAGCAGCCGGTTGATTACATCGACCGAAGTGATGCCGTCGGCTTCTGCGTTAAAGTTGGGCACAATGCGATGGCGCAAGACGGGAATGGCAATGTCCCGCACGTCATTGATCAGAGGGGTCAGGCGACCGTCAAGCGCGGCCAGGGCCTTGGCTCCCAGGATGAGATACTGCGAGGCACGCGGCCCGGCTCCGTAGCTCAGGAAGTTGTTCACAAAGTCTGGTGCGTCGGCGCGGCCAGGCCGGGTTTTGCTGACGAGCCTCACAGCATACTCGATCACATTGTCGGCCACGGGGATCTGACGGACAAAATCTTGATAGATGAGCAACTCTTCGCCCGTCATCGCGATCTCGACCTTGTCCTCCCGCGCACTGGTCGTGTTGCGCACCACTTCGACTTCCTGGTTGAACGTCGGATAGTCGAGCCAGAGGTTGAGCATGAACCGGTCGAGCTGGGCTTCGGGAAGGGGATAGGTGCCTTCCTGCTCAATAGGGTTCTGCGTGGCGAGGACGAAGAACGGCTCGTCGAGAATGAACGTCTGGCCGGCGGCTGTGACGTGGTGCTCCTGCATGGCTTCGAGCAGGGCGGCCTGTGTCTTCGGCGGCGTCCGGTTGATCTCGTCGGCCAGGATGACATTGGCAAAGACAGGGCCGTGTACAAACTTGAACGAGCGTCGTCCTGTCTGATGGTCTTCTTCAATGATCTCTGTGCCCGTGATGTCGCTGGGCATGAGATCCGGGGTGAACTGGATGCGGCTGAATTGAAGGTCCAGCGCGTCGGAGAGCGTGCGAATCAGCAGGGTCTTTGCCAGGCCCGGAACACCAATAAGCAGCACATGCCCCCGTGCCAGCAGACTCACAACGACATTCTTGACAACGTCCTCCTGCCCGACGATGACTTTTCGAATCTCGGCACGCAGCTTCTTATGGGCGCGCTGCAAATCGTCGAGGGTAGCCGGGTTGGCTGGGGTCGTGTTAGTCTGCATAGCGCAGTTCTATGTTAAAAAGGTTTAAGGTTCGCAGTGCAAAGTTCAAGGTTCAATGGGCACCGATTCCAGGTAGATATCCTTGCCCACTGAACCTTGGAATCAAGCCTGATCAGTTGCGTCCGCTGGCGACGGACTCGGCACGACCCATGGCACCAACGGTCACGGAGGCCGCCTTGCCCCGATAGTCGATAAAGACGTCTGAGCGCAATCTGTCCAGCCAGATACGCATCAGGCGGGATTGTTTCTCTCGCAAAGCCAGTTGCTCGATGCGGACATAGTCGGTTTCGATATCGACCCGGTGGGACGGGACGCTCTTCGTGAGCTTCACGATGTGATAGGCTTGTTTCCCATCCAGCGTTTCCACCTCTCCCGGCTTGCTGATTTCGCCGACCTGGAGCGTGTCGAGTGTAGACTGCCAGGTGGGGCCGAGCGCCTCTTTGAACAGATCACGCTCGCCCGAACGCGGATCGACGACACGCCCGCCTAACTCTTTCGAGATGTCTTCTTCGGAGTTGCGCCGTGCCATGATTTCGAATGGAATTTGTTGCGCCAGGATAGAGTCGCGCACCGCCGAGAG
>DATGCC010000129.1:0-7538 GCA_035312345.1 Rhodothermales bacterium | reverse complement strand
TGATGGAAGCGGGACGTCCATACACGCTGGTCGTCACCGGCATTGCTGACGCTACTTCACTCGTACTGGTCGAAGACAACCGCTCGACCCCACCTGCTGGACAGGCCCGTGTGACGGTAGTCCATGCTGCCGAAGCCGCCACTACCGTTAGCCTCACAGCTACACCGGATAGCAGCAGCACCCCTACCCTTGACGTGGCGAACCTTGCTTTCGGCAATGCAACAGAACCAGAAACCTTGGATGCTGGCAGCTACGATATCACGGTCTTTTCCACCGATGGCACCCGCACCGCCACGCTTTCGGAAGTCACGTTCGATGTCGGACGGCGCTACCTCATTGTCGTCGCCCACGTTGGCGATACGCAGGCGCTCTCACTGTTTGTGATTGCGGACGGCTAGAGGGTTCCCCGTGCTACTGCCTCCCACAACCCTTGCAAATACATCGCGCCGAGAGCCCGGTCGTAGAGGCCATAGCCGGGGCGGCCCGTCTCGGTCCAGATCATCCGTCCATGGTCGGGCCGCATCGGGCCATCGAAGCCCTCCTCGTGGAGCGCCCACACGACTGCATAGAGATCGACGTTTCCGTTGTTGCCTGGATGTGCCACCTCATGAAACTGCCGCTCACCCGTCACACGCACATTGCGGAGATGGGCAAAATGGATTCGCGAGCCGAACCTGTGTACAAGAGCCGGGAGATCGCAGGCTGGATTCGCGCCGAGCGAGCCCGTGCAGAAGGTGATCCCGTGCGCCGGGCTGTCGATGAGATCCAGCAACCGCTGTAGCGCATCGCCATCGGTGATGATGCGCGGCAGGCCAAAAATCGACCACGGCGGATCATCCGGGTGCATCGCCAGCTTGACAACAGCCGCTTCGGCGACGGGTATGACGCGCTCCAAAAAGTAGGCAAGATACTCCCACAGTTGCTCCCCGTCTACTTCCCGATAAGCCGTCAGTAGCGCTTGCAATGCTGGCCCCGAATAGGCCTCGGCCCAGCCCGGCAGCCCAGCAGTGCCCAGGCTCAGGTCGATTTGCGAAAGAGCGGCATGATCGTAGGCGAGCGCTGTCGAACCATCCGGGAGCCGCCTCATCAGATCCGTACGTGTCCAATCGAAGATGGGCATGAAGTTGTAGCAAACGACGGAGATGCCGAGCGCGCCTACATGCTCAATGCTCCTGGCGTAGTTCTCAATGAGCCGATCACGCGATGGCCTTCCGAGCTTGATATCCTCATGCACCGGAATGCTCTCGACAACAGCGAAGCCCAGACCAGCAGCTTCAATCTGCTCACGCAATTCCCCCAATTTGTCCAGCGGCCACGCCTCACCGACAGGCACCTCGTAGAGCGCGCTCACGATGCCGGTGACCCCGGGAATCTGGCGGATGTGTGCCAGCGTCACCGGATCGTCCGGGCCGTACCAGCGAAAGGTCAGCTTCACAATGGAGCAGAGAAAGGTAAGTAAAATCGGTGGGCACGGAACTGTACGTGCCTACGGGCAAAAAGGATCTGCTGACGTGTCCCCTCTACTACTCTACAAATGGATTCCAGCCCCGCAACACCTGCTCAGGGGTGTACCAGCCAGCCGCCTCGGCCTGCAACCGGGGTCGCTCAGGACTTGCGAGCGCACCGGGACCGTGGTTCTCATATTCAAAGAAGCGCGACGCTGGCCCCACCTCAAACCAGATCCGCTCCCCGGCATTGTTGCGACCTGAGATGGGCGCATACCCTTCTGGGCCAATGTGGTCGTCCATGTAGCAGCGCATGAACACCGCACTGCCACTGGCGTGCGGGTCAGCGTTCGGATGCCAGGGTCGCCCGAGCCGCACCGAGCCAGCGGGCAAATCCGGTGTCTCTTTCACCAGCCTGCTGTCGATGAAAAGAAAGCCATAGGGATAAGAAATCGGCGTGCTGGGTGCCGTCACATAGCCCGTAGGATTTTTGTCTACCCGATTCCGAGAGACGATGTCGCAATCGTCAAATACCGCCTGCCCGGCCCCAAAGATGAAATCGACATGGCCCAGGATGCGGCATTGGTGGAAGTACTGTCGTCCGGCATCGGCAAAGAGGGTATCCTGATAGCCCCGGATCGTGCAATGCTGAAAGACCGCCCGATCACTGGTCCCGGTAGTCATCAGCGCCACGGCCTGTGGGCTTTGCACCTTTGTCGGATCGTCGTCAGGCTTGGCCGCATTGGCCGGATAATCAAATCCGTTTTCGATGGTCAGATGCTCGGCGCGAAAGTCCGGCGCAGTAATGCGCAGGGTAAAGCTACCGCGTGTCCCGTAGGTCCCCCCATCGGGAGACGGCGTATCACCGGAGGCAACATAGGTGAGAATGGTGCTGTCTTGGCTCGCTCCGATCAAATGAACGAAGGGCCGATCCACGCTCAACTTCTCATAATAGCGTCCCGCCCGAATGAAGATGACAAACGGCTTCATATTGTCTTCTGGAACCACCTCAAGAGCTTCTCCAATCGTGCCAAATGTGGGCGTGCCGTCAACCGGTGCTCCGGGCGTCCCCTCGTACGCAGCATCTACGATCACATCATAGGAGAGCACGGAAGTCCGATCTGGTATATCCGGCTGTTTCAGGAAGTCGATCAAACCCAGGCCGAGTTGGCGAATGCCTTCAATGGCTAGCCCAGCCATGACTGCTGCTCCGCGTGGAGAGAAGTGGGTATTGTCATCCACGCCGTCCGGATAGTTTGGATGGTCGCCAGGGGCGAGTTGCAGGAACAAGGCCTTTGAACCTTCTGCCCCATATTGCCGGAGGACGTCCTCACTCCAGCGATGCATATCGATCAGGGGCACCTCCTGCTCGACGGTCACGCTTCGGACAAGGTCGGGATATACGCCGTGGACATCGTAAAACTGGTCCTCGTCATCGAAGCGGCGACGTACAACGGGGGTGAGTAACACCGGCGTCGCCTGCTGCGTGCGCACATCGTGGACGAAGCGAATCAGGTTAGCGCGATACTGCTCAGGCGGCGTGTAACGGTCTGCTTTTTCTTTCGACTGGTCGTTGTGCCCGAACTGAATGAAGACGTAGTCGCCCGCTTGCAACCTATCCACAATGGCCTGCCAGCGCCCTTCCTCGATAAAGGTCCGGGTGCTCCGTCCGTTGCGGGCATGGTTTTCGACACGCACCTCCGCCTCGTCAAAGAACGCCTGAAGAACCTCTCCCCAGCCCGTCTCTGGTCGCTTCTCGGGCCGCTTCTCCGCCATCGTAGAGTCGCCAGCCAGATAAAGGGTGATGGGCTCATCGTCCCCGGCCACGCTCGCGAGCAGGCCGAACAGCAATAGAACGATCAGATAGCGCATGGGCAACTTGGGTCAATTTAAGGGCTATCTGGCTGTATCGTCACACGCAGCGGCGTCTGCAACCGCTCGGCAAATGCATCGAGATAAGCCCACCAGTCTTCGACGCTGTCAAAGTCGCCGCTTGCCGTCCAGCCTGCCCCCACATATTGCACCACCGACTCGCCCGGCCTGGCGGTAAGGAGAGCGAGGTAGTGGTCATCCGTCTCTTGTATATCCATGAGGCGGCTGCGGTCGAGGAGCGCGGCGGTGCCGAGCGCACCGTGGCCGCCGTTCTTACGCTCCACCGGTCCCCAGGCACTCAGCCATGACCAAGCTGACCCGACCTGCTTCATCGCACCTACGATGCCCTCCGCCCGCTTGACGAAGCCCACCGCGTACGTGAGTGCTTCCATCCCTTCACTCTCGAAGGTACTCTCAGACTTGAACAGATTTTGCCCCGCATCTATGGTAACGCGCTTGCCTTCTGACACCTCGACACCTCCCGCGTCCCACGGCTCGTAGGTCAATTCAAAGATCGCACGGATCGGGCCGTTGGCGATGATGCGATGATCTTTGAAATTCTCGGCACGGAAGAGTTGCTCGTCCTGCCAGATGGCCGTCCCGCCTGCGCCCAGCGTCGGACCAACAGAGAAAAAGTCAGCCCCCTCGCCAGTATCGAGATGATAGGCGTCGTGGCCCTTTTCGTACCAGCGCTCGACGATGAGGTCGCGCACGCGCTTCGGCCACACGTCAATGCCACTGCTCACGAGCGGATCAAACTCGGAGGCTTCCCAGAGGCCCTGCCCGTAGGTGCGGTAGGCGATGCGGTCACTCTCCCACGCTACATCGTCGCGGTACTCATCGTGCCGGGCGAAGACACGCGGAGCCCTGTCTGCTGCCGGTGGCGCAGCCTCAACGACAAATTCCCGTGTCTCTTCCGGCCACAGGCTCACAAGAAACAGCAGCGCATCTGTCGTCCCATCCCCATCGCTATCGAGACGTTGCGAAAGAACCTCTTCCCCGGAGGCTGCATCCATCACGCGCACTACGTCCTCAGCAAAGGCGGCGTCGCGGTCTTGCAAGGCGGCCCAGCCGAGCGAGACAACCTCATCCGGGCGTGCCATTGCCAATGGATTTTCGACGCGGACAACAACGGTTTGCGCGGCGGCAGGCAGCGCGAAAAGGCAGGCTATCAGCAAAGCAATAACAGGCAGAGTCGTTCGCATGATGATCCAGGTTGATGGTTAGCGCTTTTCGGACATGGTAGCGTCAGCCGCCTCAATCTCCAGGCTTGCCAGAATGAAAGGGCCGACACCTTTGGGATCGTTCGAGATGACCGGCTCGCTCAGGTAGTAGGCGAAGGAACCGTCGCGGTCGTTGTCGCCGCCCAGCCCGCCGACGCTGACGACCCGGTTGATGCTGACCAGCCCGTTTTCTTCCGTGATAAACTGCTCGATCAGGCCCTCATAGCCACGCCGGGCAATGTCCATGTATTTGGTGTCAAGGTAATCCTTGCGAACGCCCTTTGCGAGCATATAGACGAACATACTGCTCGCCGACGCTTCCAGGTAGTTGCCCTCGCGGTTCGGCTGGTCGAGAATCTGATACCAGACGCCGGTGACAGGATCCTGCACCTTGCTTACCGCCTCGGCATATAGCTGAAGCATGCGAACGACCTGATCGCGCTCCGGGTGCTCTTCCGGGAAGACATCCAGCACATCAACGAGAGCCATGGCGTACCAGCCCATCGCACGGCCCCAGAAGTTGGCCGAGCGACCGGTGAGCGAATCGGCCCAGACCTGCTCTTTGGCCTCGTCCCAGCCGTGGTAGAAAAGGCCAGTGGCGGGATCACGCAGATAGCGGGCCGCCAGTGCGTACTGAAGCGCGACGTGATCCAGCGCCTCTTCAACGTGCGCCGGGTCGCCCCATTCCAGGGCATAGCGGGCAGCGAATGGCTCAGCCATGTAAAGACCATCGAGCCACATCTGATACGGATAGCGCTGCTTGTGCCAGTAGCCGCCCTCGCTCGTGGTAGGCTGGTTCTGTAATTGCTGATGGAGCGTGTTGGCCGCGAGGCGATACCGCTCGTCATCGGTTTGCTCGTCGAGCAGGAAAAGCAGCTTGCCGGTGTTGATGTTGTCGAGGTTGTAGTCTTCGATCTTGTAGGTACGGATCGTGCCATCCGGGCCGACATATTCATCCACGTTCCGCTTGATATAGTCGAAGTAGCGCTGATCGCCGGTTGTCTTCCACACTTCTTCGATGGCGCGCAGCACGGTGCCCGCCTCGTAGTCCCATCGCTCCCGAATGATGGGTCGCCGCTCCATGACGGACTCAGCCATCCGCACCGACCAAGGCTCGCTCTCTTGCTCCACCAGCTGCGCGTGCGCCAGCGCTGTGGTCCCGAGCAACAGGATGAACAGGTATATACTTTGTCTAAACATATCGCCTCCACTTATCTTCGACGGTGAAAAGGCGTCCTCTCTCCCCTGGCGGGAGAGAGACAGAGTGAGGGGGGAATCGCTGAGGAAGAGATCACCCTCACCCTGCCCCTCTCCCATCAAGGGAGAGGGAACGTAAATGACATCGCAGTGCTTGCCTAAACACATAGATGAAATGCACAGGTTCTTACTGGTTGATAGTCGTTTGGAAAAACACTTCTCCCGGTATGGGTTGCCGCCCCATGTCCGGCCCGGTCCACTCCAAACGAGGCTCTCTTGCCATTCCCTCATGCAGAGTGCGCAGGTGAAACAGATGTTTTCCTGCACGCAGAGCTATTTGCCCCGGTGGACTGCCCGCTGTTCTGCCAATCGTGACGAGTTGGTCGTTGATATAGAGCCGCCCGCGATAGTTATCATCCAGATAGAAAGCGTAGATGCCGTCGCGAGGCACATCCAGGTAGCCATCAAAGAGGAGGGCAAAGCGGGAATTGCGTTGGCGCTGGCTGAAGTCCACATGGTGCGCTGTGCCCGAAGCTACTGGCTTTAAGGCTTCCGGTGGCGGTCCGTCGTCCCAATCGTCGGTTTCGTAGTAGGTGTAGCGCAGGCCCGGCTCCAGCGTGGCGGAAGGAGCTTTGACTGCATCGTGCCAGACCAACCTGTCAAACTGGGCAAAGGCGGCTGTTGTCTCAGTGCCTGCCTGAACAGCTTTGGCCCGAACGTGAGCACTCGTCGTCAGCCGGATTGGCTCCTTGTAGCGAGATGAGGCAACCGTTGGCTCGCTGCCATCCAGCGTGTAGTACACTGGCACTTCGGGCATTGTGGGCACGATCGTGACAGCAAGCACCGAATCGGTAAAGGCTGTGCCAGAAGCAGGCTGCATCGCAGGAGGCGGCACCCAGCGAAAGGGCACGACAGGATCGGTGTCGTTGAGGAATTCTTCGAGGTTGGTGTAACCGTCATCGTCCAGGTCGCCCGCCTGGTCGGAGCCGTCGGTCGGGTCGAGGCCGTATTGCGTTTCCCAGGCATCGGACATGCCGTCTCGGTCGTCATCGCGGGGCGGGGCGGCTGGTTTTAAGGGAGGCCACCCTCCTACTTCCGTCTGCGAATCGATGATGCGCCCCTCTCCTGCCTCGATAAGCGCGATCACTCGTTCGTCCACGACGTCACGGGTTGGACGTGCGGCTCCGGCCTTACTGAGCACTTGCTGGTAAGCACGCTCAGGCGCATCGGTCGAGACAGAAGGTACGGCAAACGGTGTAGGCATCCGAACCTGCGCTTGGGCTGCTTCATGCGGCAGATCCTCGGGGGTGCAAATCAGATCCCAGTCCTCCTCAACACCTCGCAAGAAATTGTCATCTACAAAGAAGCGAGCGTTGCTGCCGCCCAGGTTGAACGCGCATGCCGGATCGCGGCTATAGTCCAGCGGGACGATGTAGTTGCCGACGTAGTTCATTCGCGTGAAATCGGCGTAGTTGTAGCCCGCCTCATCGCCGTAGCCGTACACCAGGTTGTTGCGAAAATCCAGCATCACGTCTTTCGGTCGGGGGTTACGACTGTGATGGAAGGCATACGCACTGTGGTGGATGGTGACATCACCCGTTGTGGTAAGCAGTGTGCCGTAGCCGTGTGGGCCTTTGTGATGCACCGAGTTATTCAGGCTTTCCGTGATGAGACACCACTGGATGGTCACATTTGTCGCCGCGCCGATCACGCTGAGGGTCTCATCGGTGCCCCAACTGACCGAGCAATGGTCGATGATGACATTTTGAGATCGCACGTTGATAGCATCTTGCTCCGTACT